>NZ_JBGAHM010000037.1:0-29570 GCF_044226135.1 Methylocella sp.
CCGCTCGCGGCTTCAGGCCTTTCGCTCATCGCCAACACCGCGCCCGTCGCCTATGGCGCGCTCGGCACGCCGATCGTGGTGCTCGGCCAGGTGACCGGCATGGACCCGGTGGCGCTCGGCGCCATGGTCGGCCGCCAGCTTCCCATTTTCTCGCTGATCGTGCCGTTCTGGCTGATCGTCGCCTTCGCCGGCTGGCGCGGCATGATGCAGATCTGGCCGGCGATTCTCGTCGCCGGCGTCAGCTTCGCCGTGCCGCAGTTCCTGGTCTCGAACTTCCACGGCCCCTGGCTCGTCGACGTCGTGGCGGCGATCGTGTCGATGGGCTCGCTCGCCCTGTTCCTGCGGGTTTGGCGCCCGGCGACCGTCTGGTCGAGCCCCTCGCTCACCGGCCGCGTCGACCACAGCGAGGCGAAGCCCGTCTCCGCCGATCCGACGGCCTCCTCGCCCGGCATCCTGGCGCATGGGTCTGAGGCCGAGGCCGCCTTCGCCGACGCGCCGAAGATCGCGCCCGGCGCGCTCAAGGGGCCCGACACGGTCGACGACCGCAGCGCCGTCCTCAAGGCCTGGACCCCCTGGGCGATCCTCTGCGTGTTCGTCTTCGCCTGGGGCATCGACGCCTTCAAGAAGCCGCTCAACGCGATCTGGGCGCCCAAATTCGCCATTCCGGGCCTCGACGGCATGATCACCAAGACGCCGCCCGTGACCCCGACCGACGTCGTCGAGCACGCCGTCTACACGTTCAATTTCCTCACGCTCACCGGCACGGCGATCTTCCTCGCGGCGATCGTCAGCGGCCTCGTCATGGGCTATTCGCCCTGGGGCCTGCTCAAATCCTACGGCCGCACGCTCGGCGTGGTGCGCAATTCGCTCATCACCATCGTCGCCATGCTGGCGCTCGGCACGCTCACCCGCTTCTCGGGGCTCGACGCCACGCTCGGCCTCACCTTCGCCCACACGGGCTTCCTCTATCCCTTCTTCGGCGCCCTGCTCGGCTGGCTCGGCGTCGCGCTGACGGGCTCCGACACGGCGTCGAACGTGCTGTTTGGCGGGCTCCAGAAAGTCACCGCCCAGCAGCTCGGCCTCTCGCCGATCCTGATGGCCGCGACCAACTCCTCGGGCGGCGTGATGGGCAAGATGATCGACGCCCAGTCGATCGTCGTCGCCTCGACGGCGACCAACTGGTTCGGCCACGAGGGCACCATTCTGCGCTTCGTGTTCCCCCATTCGATCATCCTCGCCTGCCTCGTCGGCCTGCTCGTGATGCTGCAGGCCTATGTGCATCCGTTCACGGCGATGGTGCTGCATTGAGCCGCCCGCCCGGAGCGCCCGCGGCGGTCCGGGCGCAGGCGCGCCAGGCCATGACGCCGGCCCATGGCGCATGAGATGGCGCAGGAGAGGGGAGCGACGGCCGGCCGGCCGTCGCCGTTTGCGGCGCGGCCCCGCCGCCCTCGCCAGAAATTGAGGGCCCGCGGCGGCGCGGCGCAAACGCGCGGACGCCGACGGCGTTATAGATCAGGCGTCGCCCGCGCTCCGAAGAGGAAGCAAGAGCCATGAAGATCGGCCTCTTCGTCACCTGCCTCGCAGATCTGTTCCGGCCGCAGACCGCCTTCGCGGCGCTGCGCCTCCTGAAGCAGGCGGGCTGCGCGGTCGAGGTTCCCCGCGCGCAAATCTGCTGCGGCCAGCCGGCCTACAACTCCGGCGACGCGAAGGACGCCAAGACGCTGGCGCGCGACGTGATCGGCCTATTCGAGGGGTTTGACCATGTCGTCGCGCCGTCGGGCTCCTGCGCCGGCATGATTCGCTCGCATTATCCCGAGCTTTTCGCCGACGACCCGGACTGGCGCCCCCGCGCCGAGGCGCTCGCGGCCAAAACCCACGAGCTCACGAGCTTCCTCGTCGACGTCATGAAGTTTCGCCCCAAGGGCGTCGAGCTGCGCGCCAGCGCCGCCTATCATGACAGCTGCTCGGGCCTGCGCGAGCTTGGCGTCGCGCGCCAGCCGCGCGCGCTGCTGTCGGCCGTCGCCGGACTCGAACTGACCCCCCTGCCCGACGCGCAAAGCTGCTGCGGCTTCGGCGGCGCCTTCTGCGTCAAATATCCGGCGATCTCCAACGCCATCGTCGAGGAGAAGGCGAAGGCGATCGAATCGACCCGCGCCGACCTGCTGCTCGCGGGCGATCTCGGCTGCCTCATGAACATGGCCGGCAAGCTGCATCGGCGCGGCGCGAAGGTCCGGGCGTTCCATGTCGCCGAAGTGCTCGCCGGCATGGGCGACGGCCCGGCGATCGGCGAGGAGGCCTGAGCAGATGGACGCGCAAGCCGCCTCGGCCGAGGCCGCCCCCGGCGGCGACGCCGAAAACCCGCTCCTCGCGGCCCCCTTCAAGGAACGCGCCGCAAAGGCGCTCGCCGACCCCGACCTCAAGCTCGCGATCGACCGCACGACCCGCACCGCCCGCCAGAAGCGCGAGGCCGCCGTCGCCGACTGGCCGGGATTTGCGGAGGCGCGCGCGCTCGCCGCGCGGATCAAGGATCATGTGATCGACAATCTCGAGCACTATCTTTCGGAGTTCGAGCGCAACGCCGTCGCCTCCGGCGCGAAGGTCCATTATGCGGCGACGGCCGACGAGGCCTGCGACATCGTCGTCGGCGTCTGCCGCGAGGCCGGCGCGAAAACCGTCACCCGCTCGAAATCCATGCTCGGCGAGGAGATCGGCCTGCCCCACGCGCTCGACGACGCGGGCTTCCGCCGCGTCGAGACCGATCTCGCCGAACATATCGTGCAGCTCGCTCACGACCGGCCCTCGCACATCATCTGGCCGGCGCTGCACCACAAGCGCGAGGACGTCGCCGCGCTGTTTCGCGCCAACCACGGCGCGCCGCCAAACAGCGACGAAATCCCCGACATGGTGGCCTCGGCGCGGCGCGAGCTGCGCGGCAGCTTTCTCGGCGCCGACGTCGGCATTTCGGGCGCGAATTTCCTCGTCGCCGACCAGGGCTCGGTCTGCACCGTCACCAATGAGGGCAACGCCGAGCTCACGACGACCATTCCGCGCGTCCATATCGTGACCGCCGGCATCGAGAAGCTCGTTCCGGCCCTGCCCCATGCGCTCGCCCTGCTGCGCCTGCTCGTGCGCTCGGCGACCGGCGCCGACATCACCCAGTACACGACCTTCCATTGCGGCCCGAAGCGCCCGGGCGACCGCGACGGCCCCGAGGAATTCCATATCGTGCTCGTCGACAACGGCCGCGCCAGGATGATCGAGCAGGGCGTGCGCGAGATGCTGCGCTGCCTGCGCTGCGGCGCCTGCATGAATCATTGCGTCGTCTTCAACGAGATTGGCGGCCACGCCTATGGCGGGGTCTATCCGGGGCCGATGGGCGCCGTGATGACCCCGATCTTCGACGGGCTCGAGGCCTCGCGCGACCTCGCCTCGGCCTGCACGCTCAACGGCCGCTGCCAGGAGGTCTGCCCCGTCGCCATTCCGCTGCCGACCCTGCTGCGCGGCTGGCGCGAAAAAAGCTGGGCGCAGGGGCTTGAGCCGCAGACGCAGCGCCGCTTTCTCGGGCTCTGGGCCTTCGTCGCCCATCGCGCGCCGCTCTACCGGTTCGGCACGCGCCTCGCCATGAAAGCCATGCGCCTGTTCGGCGGCCGCGGCGGCTGGATCCGTTCGCTGCCGCTCGCCTCCGGCTGGACGCGCCATCGCGACTTCCCCAAGCCCGCCGCGAAAACCTTTTTCGAGCAGCTCGACGACCAGGCGGCGAGGAAAGCCAAATGAAAAGGGCGACGACGTGAAACGGACGGCGAAGGGGACGACAGGGTGAGCGCGCGCGAAAAGATCTTCGCGACCCTGCGGCGCGACCTCGGCGGGCCGAGGCCGCCGGCCAAGGTCGAGGCCGAGGCGCGCCTGCTCGCCGCCGAGGCCGCGCTGAGCCGGCCGCAGCTTTCCTCGCCCGATCTCGTCGAGGCGTTCTGCGCGCGCCTCCTTTCGCCGAAAGTGGTCGGCGCGAGCGTCGAGCGCGTCGCGCGGCTCGAAGACGTCCCCGCCGCCGTCCTGGCCTATTGCGCGGCGCAGGGGCTCGCGCCGGCGATCGCCCTCCAGCCCGACGCCGCGCTCGCCGCGCTCGGCTGGAGCGGCGTGACGCTGCACGCTTCGGCCGCGCGCGACGAGGCGGTCGCGGTCGGGCGGGCGCGCTGGGCCATCGCCGAGACGGGCACCTTCGTGTTTCACTCGGGGGCGGACACGCCGGTGCTGCTGGCCTTCCTGCCGCTGCACCATATCTGCGTCATCGAGGCCGAGCGCATCCTCGGCCATCTCGAGGACTACGCCGCGGCCGAAGCCGGCAAGCCCGCGCCGCGCAACGTCAATTTCATCACCGGCGCGAGCGGCACGTCCGACATCGAGGGGCGGCTGGTGCGCGGCGCGCACGGCCCGGCCTTTCTGCACGGGATCATCGTCGACCCGCGCGGCGCGGCGCGCTAGGTCGCGTTACGCGTTTTCCTAACGTAAAAGTCTGCAACTTTTACTGAAAATGCTCTGGGCGCGCCGCCCCGATCCCTGCGGGAGGCCGCCGCCTCAGTCGCCGGCGACGCGGCGGCCGTGGAAATCCGAAATCTTCTCGACGCCCGAGGGCGCGGCGATGCGCGGATCGCGGTCGAGGGCGCGGCGCACGGCCCCGCTCAGGAGCACGGCGAACGCGCGCGCCTCGCCGTCGCCCGCGGGCTCGGCGCGGCGTTCTTCGAGGCGCCGCCAGGCTTCGTCGGCGGCGTCGAGGGCGAAATTCAGCAAGGCGCCGACAATCAGCGTCTCCACGCTGACGCCGCGATGCAGGGCGACCGCCGCCACTTCGTCGGCGAGATCGGGCGACAGCCTGTCGGTGATCGACTGCGCGCTCAATTCGCCCGAACGCAGGGCGGCGACGAGGTCGCGCAGACGCAGCGGCCCGGACGCGTCGAGGCGGATTTCGGAAACGATCGAAGCGAAATCATACATGCTCTGCCCCCCGGTCCCGGCTTTTGCTGCGCCGCGGCGAAAGCGTTGGCGCGGCCGCCGCGCGCTGATACTATAGCCGCAACGGCGAAGCGCGGCGACCGGTTCGACGCCCTGCGCCCAACACATCGCCAGGAAGCGCGTCTCCCCGGACGCGTCGCCTGCGTCGCGACCGCAGGGTCGCGGCCCGACATTCGAAGGCGAAGCGTTCCGTCGAAACGCGGGCGCCTCGCGCGGCAGGAGGGTTCCGCTTCATGGCGACGCGCGTCTGCCTGATGCGTCACGGCGAAACGCAATGGAACGCCGAAGGCCGGCTGCAGGGCCAGATCGACATCGGGCTGAACGCGGCCGGACGCGCGCAGGCGCAGGCCGCGGCGCGCAGGCTCGCGCGCCTGCCGATCACGCGCATCCTTTCGAGCGACCTGTCGCGCGCCGCCGACACGGCCGCGGCGGCGGGCGAGGCGCTCGGCCTCAAAGTGGTCGTGACGCCGCGCTGGCGCGAGCGCTTCTTCGGCGATTTTCAGGGCCTGACCCACGATGAGGCGAAGGCCAGATTCCCCGACGCCCATGCGCGCTTCAGGGCGCGCGAGCCCGACGCGCCCCTGCCCGGCGGCGGCGAAAGCTTTTCGGCCTTTTACGACCGCGTGGCGCTGGCGCTGACGGACCTCGCCGCGGCGCATGAGGGCGAGACGGTTCTCGTCGTCGCCCATGGCGGGGCGCTCGACATGGCGCGCCGCTTCGCGACCGGGCTCGACCTGCGCGCGCCGCGCGACTATTCGCTGCTCAACGCCTCGCTGAACTGGCTGCGCAAAGACGCGGCCGGCTGGTCGCTCGACCCGCGCGGCTGGGGCGACGTCTCGCATCTCGAAACGGCGCATCTCGAAACGTCGAAGGACGAAGCCTTCGACGCGGCACGGGCCGGCTGAACGCAGGCGCCCGGCGGGCGCCTGAAAGAGAGCGGCGGCCGAGGCCGCCCGAGACGCCCCCGAAGGCGCGCCCGCTCACATGTGGATCGGGCGCTTGTCGACGGCGAGCGCCGCCTCGCGCACGGCCTCCGACAGGGTCGGATGGGCATGGCAGGTGCGCGCGAGATCTTCCGACGAGCCGCCGAACTCCATCAGCACGCAGGCCTCGGCGATGAGCTCGCCCGCCCCCGCGCCGAGAATATGCACGCCGAGCACCCTGTCGGTTTCGGCGTCGGCGAGGAATTTCACGAAGCCGTCCGTCTGGCGCATGGCGCGGGCGCGGCCGTTGGCGGTGAAGGGGAACTTGCCGACCTTGTAGGCGACGCCCTGCTCCTTCAGCTCTTCTTCGGTGGCGCCGACCGAGGCGATCTCGGGCGAGGTGTAGACCACGCCCGGAATGACGCCGTAATTCACATGGCCGTGCTGGCCGGCGATGATCTCGGCGACGGCGATGCCCTCGTCCTCGGCCTTGTGGGCGAGCATCGGCCCGCGCACCACGTCGCCGATGGCGTAGATTCCGGGAACGTTCGTCTGGAATTTCTGGTCGATGACGACGCGGCCGCGCTCGGTCGCGACGCCGGCGGCCTCAAGGCCGAGCCCGTCGGTGACCGGCCGGCGGCCGATGGCGACGAGCACGACGTCGGCCTCGAGCGTCTGGACGTCGCCGCCCGCGGCGGGCTCGATCGTCGCCTTCAGCCGCTCGCCCTTCTCGACCTTCGTCACCTTGTGGCCGAGATGGAAGCCGAAGCCCTGCTTCTGCAGGATGCGCTGGAACTGCTTCGCCGTCTCGCCGTCGATTCCGGGCAGGATGCGGTCGAGGAATTCGACCACCGTCACATTGGCGCCAAGGCGCGCCCAGACCGAGCCGAGCTCCAGGCCGATGACGCCGGCGCCGATCACGAGCAGGTCTTTTGGCGGCGTCTCGAGCGCCAGCGCGCCGGTCGACGACACGATGGTCTTCTCGTCGATCTCGACGCCCGGCAGCGGCGCGACGTCCGAGCCGGTGGCGATGACGATGGCCTTCGTCTCGAGCGTCTGGGCCTGGCCGTCCTCGGCCGTGACCGTCACCTGGCCCGGCGCGGCGATCGAGCCGAGGCCGAAATAGGGGTCGATCTTGTGCTTCTTGAACAGGAAGGCGACGCCGCCGACATTGGCCGACACGACGTCGTCCTTGTGCTTCATCATGGTCGGCAGGTCGAGCTTCGGCGCGTCGACGACGACGCCGAGGGGGGCGAGGCCGTGGCCCGCCTTCTCGAACTCCTCGGAGGCGTAGAGCAGCGCCTTCGAGGGGATGCAGCCGATATTGAGGCAGGTGCCGCCGAACGTCTTCGTCGCGCGCTTCTCGACGACGGCGACCTTCATCCCGAGCTGGGCCGCGCGGATGGCGCAGACATAGCCGCCGGGACCGCTCCCGATGACGACGAGATCGTAGGAAGACATAAGGCCTCGCTGGATGGGCTGGTCCCGGGCGCGTTCTTGATCGACGCGGCTGCCGGCGGGAGGGGGCGGACGGAAGGGCGGAGACGGCGCGCCGGCGAAGGGCCGGCGCGCCGCGAAGCGATGCTCAGACGTCGAGGACGAGGCGCGCCGGATCCTCGAGCGCCTCCTTGACGCGCACGAGGAAGGTCACGGCCTCCTTGCCGTCGACGATGCGGTGGTCGTAGGAGAGCGCGAGATACATCATCGGCCGGATCTCGACCTTGCCGCCGACGGCCATCGGCCGCTCCTGGATCTTGTGCATGCCGAGGATGCCCGACTGCGGCGCGTTGAGGATCGGCGTCGACATCAGCGAGCCATAGATGCCGCCGTTGGTGATGGTGAAGGTGCCGCCCTGCATCTCCTCGATCTTGAGCTGGCCGTCGCGGGCGCGCTTGCCGTAGCCGGCGATCTCCTTCTCGATCTCGGCGAGGCCGAGCTGATCGGCGTCGCGCACCACCGGCACGACGAGGCCCTTGTCCGAGCCGACCGCGATGCCGATGTGGTAGTAATTCTTGTAGACGAGATCGTCGCCGTCGATCTCGGCGTTGACCGCCGGGATGTCCTTCAGCGCGCCGACCACGGCCTTCACGAAGAAGCCCATGAAGCCGAGCTTCGAGCCGTGGCGCTTCTCGAACACGTCCTTGTATTTCGCGCGCAGGGCCATGACCTCGGTCATGTCGACCTCGTTGAAGGTCGTCAGCATGGCCGCGGTGTTCTGCGCCTCCTTGAGGCGGCGGGCGATGGTCTGGCGCAGCCGCGTCATGCGCACGCGTTCTTCGCGCCCGGCGTCGGCCGCGGGCGAAGGCGCGCGCGCCTGGGCGGGAGCCGGCGCCGGCGCCGGCGAGGCGAGCTTGGCCAGCACGTCGCCCTTCAGCACCTGGCCGCGCACGCCCGAGCCGGCGACGCCGGACGGATCAAGGCCGTTGTCGGCGGCGATTTTTGCGGCGGCGGGCGAGGGCGCCATGGCCGGGCCGCCGGCGGACGGGGCCGAAGCGGGCGCGGGCTTTGACGCTTCGGATTTGGGCGCTTCGGATTTGGGCGCTTCGGCGGCGGGCGCGGCGCCCGAATCGCCGATCTGGCCGAGCAGCGCGCCGACGCCCACCGTGTCGCCGTCCTTGGCGACGATCTCGGCGAGCACGCCGGCCGAGGGCGCGTTCACTTCGAGCGTGACCTTGTCGGTTTCGAGCTCGAGCAGCGGCTCGTCCGCCTTGACCGGGTCGCCGGCCTTCTTGAACCAGCGCCCGATGGTCGCTTCGCTGACCGATTCGCCCAGAGTGGGAACGCGTATCTCGATAGTCATCTCGCTTCGTCCGCGCCGTTTGCCGTCCGGGCTTCGCGGGCCCGGACCGTGGATTGAGGAAAGGCGCCGCCCGTTGGAGAGGGCCGCGCCGCTGGTTCGTCCCTTGCCCGTCAGGGCGCGTAAACCTCGTCCATGAACGTCTTGAGCTGGGCGAGATGCTTCGACATCAGGCCGGTCGCCGTCGCCGCCGAAGCCGGACGGCCGGCGTAGCGCGCCCGCTTCGAAACGCCGCCGACCTGGCCCAGCACCCATTCGAGATAGGGCTCGACGAAGGTCCAGGAGCCCATGTTCTTCGGCTCCTCCTGGCACCAGACGATCTCGGCCTGCTTGAACCGCCCGAGCAGATTGACCAGCGCCTTGAGCGGGAACGGGTAGAGCTGCTCGACGCGCAGCAGGTAGACGTCCTCGATCCCGCGTTTCTCGCGCTCCTCGAGCAGGTCATAATAGACCTTGCCCGTGCTCAGCACGACGCGGCGAATCTCGGCGTCGGGCCTGAGCCTGTAGTCGGCCGGGAATTTTTCGCCGTGGTCGCGCAGGATGCGGTGGAACGACGAGCCGATGATGAAGTCGTCGAAGCTCGACACGGCGCGCTTGTGGCGCAGCAGCGACTTCGGCGTCATCAGGATCAGCGGCTTGCGGAAGTCGCGGTTGAGCTGCCGGCGCAGGATGTGGAAATAATTCGCCGGCGTCGTGACGTTCGCGACCTGCATGTTGTCTTCGGCGCACATCTGCAGATAACGCTCGAGGCGGGCCGAGGAATGTTCCGGCCCCTGCCCCTCATAGCCGTGCGGCAGCAGGCAGACGAGACCCGACATGCGCAGCCATTTGCGCTCGCCGGCCGACAGGAACTGGTCGAACACCACCTGCGCGCCATTGGCGAAATCGCCGAACTGGGCCTCCCACAGCACGAGCGCGTTGGGCTCGGCGAGCGAATAGCCATATTCGAAGCCGAGCACCGCCTCCTCCGAGAGCATCGAATTGATGACCTCGTAATGCGCCTGCTCGTCGCGGATGTGGTTCAGCGGCGCATAGCGCGCCTCGGTCGCCTGGTCGTTCAGGACCGAATGGCGCTGCGAGAACGTGCCGCGCTCCGAATCCTGGCCCGAGAGGCGCACCGGATGGCCCTCGTCGACCAGCGTGCCGAAGGCGAGCGCCTCGGCCATCGCCCAGTCGATTCCCTGGCCCGTCTCGATCATCTTGCGCCGGTTGTCGAGCAGGCGCGCGACCGTCTTGTGGACATGGAAGTCCGGCGGCGCCTCGCACAGCCGCTCGCCGATCTCCTTCAGGCGCTGCGGATCGACGCCGGTGCGGCCGCGCCGCGCGTCCTCGGCCGACATGACCGCCGGCTTGATGCCGGCCCAGCGGCCGTCGAGCCAGTCGGCCTTGTTCGGCTGATAGGACTGGCCGGCCTCGAACTCCTCGTCGAGGCGATGGCGCCATTGCGCCTGAAGGCGCTCCACCTCGCCCGGCTCGACCACGCCCTCGCCGAGCAGCTTCTCGGCGTAGACGTCGAGCGTGGTGCGGTGCGAGCGGATCTTCTTGTACATGATCGGCTGCGTGAAGCTCGGCTCGTCGCCTTCGTTGTGGCCGAAGCGGCGGTAGCAGAACATGTCGATCACGACCGGCTTGTGGAACTTCTGGCGGAACTCGATGGCGATCTTGGCGGCGTAGACCACCGCCTCCGGATCGTCGCCGTTCACATGGATGATCGGCGCCTCGATCATCTTCGCCGTGTCGGAGGGATAGGGCGAGGAGCGCGAATAGCGCGGCGAGGTGGTGAAGCCGATCTGGTTGTTGACGATGAAATGGATCGAGCCGCCGGTGCGGTAGCCCTTGAGGCCGGAGAGGCCGAAACATTCGGCGATGACGCCCTGGCCGGCGAAGGCCGCGTCGCCGTGCAGGAGGAGCGGCAGCACGTTGGTGCGGTCCACCATGTCGTGGCGCTGGTCCTGCTTGGCGCGCACCTTGCCGAGCACCACGGGATCGACGATCTCGAGATGCGACGGGTTGGCGGTCAGCGACAGATGCACGCTGTTGTGGTCGAACTCGCGGTCGGACGACGCGCCGAGGTGGTATTTGACGTCGCCCGAGCCCTCGACCTCGTCGGGCGAGGCCGAGCCGCCCTTGAATTCGTGGAAGATGGCGCGGTGCGGCTTGCCCATCACCTGCGAGAGCACGTTGAGGCGGCCGCGGTGCGGCATGCCGAGCACGATCTCGCGCACGCCGAGCGCGCCGCCGCGCTTGATGATCTGTTCGAGCGCCGGCACGAGCGATTCGCCGCCGTCGAGGCCGAAGCGCTTGGTGCCGGTGTATTTGACGTCGAGGAATTTCTCGAAGCCCTCGGCCTCGATCAGCTTGTTGAGGATCGCGCGCTTGCCTTCGCGCGTGAAGCTGATCTCCTTGCCGGGCCCCTCGATGCGCTCCTGCATCCACGCCTTTTCGGCGGGATCGGAGATGTGCATGAACTCGAAGCCGATGGTGTCGCAATAGGTGCGGCGCAGGATCGGCAGCATCTCGCGGATGGTCGCGAATTCGAGGCCGAGCACGCCGTCGAGGAAGATCTTGCGGTCGTAGTCGGCCTCGGCGAAGCCGTAGGTCGCCGGATGCAGCTCCTCGGTGACGTTGGGGCGCTGCAGGCCGAGCGGGTCGAGGTTGGCGTGCAGATGGCCGCGCATGCGGTAGGCGCGGATCATCATCAGGGCGCGCACCGAATCGCGGGTGGCGCGCTGCACCTCCGCGCCCGACATCGGGGCCGGGGCGGCCTTGCCCTCGCCCTTGCCCTCCGGCGCCGCGGCGGGCTTGCCGCCCTTCGCCGCCGGCTTCGCGAGCGGGCCCCAGTCGCCGTCGAGCGCGGAGACGAGCTCGCCATTGGCTGGAATGGGCCAGTTGGGCCTGCGCCAGCGCGGGCCTTTCGCGCCGGTCTCGACCGCGGCGCGGTCGTCGTTCAGTTCGCCGAAGAAGGCCCGCCATTCGGGCCCGACCGAATTGGGGTCGGCCTCATAGGCGGCCTGCAGCTGCTCCACATAGGCGGCGTTGCCGCCGTAGAGAAAGGAAGTTTCGAGAAAAGCGGCGTTGGAGCTGGTGCGGGCTGCGCCCGCCGAGCCTCCGCTCGCGCCATTGCCCGCGTCCGTCCCGTTCTGTCGCGCCATGTCGAAATCACCTCGTACAACGCCGCCGCCCGCAGCCGCGCGGCGGCTTCGTCGGGAGGAAGGCTCGTCATCCCGAAGGCCATTTTAGGCGCTTCGGGCCGACCCGCCGCGCGGGCCGCGGTCACATCGTCGTAAACTCAGCGTCTTCGTGAAATTCCCGGCCGGGAGAGGGCCGGACTCTCGCCCCGCTCCCGAGAGCCCCTCTCGGGCGCGCCGTCGCGTCTGACCGGCGCCGGCGCGCGCCCCGCCGGACCGCGTTCCGAACGCCGCGGACCCTGCGCGCCAAGCGGCGCACGGATCCGGCGGAATGAAAACGCGCCGTCGGCGGAATCGTCCGCGCCTGCGCCGATCCGCCGCAGGCTGTCGCTGTTCTAGCAAAGCTTTCGGGCGCGCGCCATCCCGGAACGGCGGGCGCGCGCCGCAAAACGACTAGGCCCGCAGCAGCTCCGCGAGCGTCTTGCCGAGCCGCGCCGGCGAGGGCGAGACCTTGATTCCGGCCGACTCCATGGCGGCGATCTTGTCCTCGGCGCCGCCCTTGCCGCCCGAGATGATCGCCCCCGCATGGCCCATGCGACGCCCGGGCGGCGCGGTGCGGCCGGCGATGAAGCCGACCATCGGCTTCTTGCGGCCGCGCTTCGCCTCGTCCTTCAGGAACTGCGCCGCGTCCTCCTCGGCCGAGCCGCCGATCTCGCCGATCATGACGATCGACTTGGTGGCGTCGTCGGCGAGGAACTTCTCCAGCACGTCGATGAACTCGGCCCCCTTGACCGGGTCGCCGCCGATGCCGACCGCGGTCGTCTGGCCAAGGCCCTCGCGCGTCGTCTGGAACACCGCCTCATAGGTCAGCGTGCCGGAGCGCGACACGACGCCGACCGAGCCGGGGCTGAAGATGTTGGCCGGCATGATGCCGATCTTGCTCTCGCCGGCGGTGACGACGCCCGGGCAGTTCGGCCCGATGAGCAGCGACTTCGACCCGCACAGCGCGCGCTTGACCCTGATCATGTCCTCGACCGGAATGCCCTCGGTGATGCACACGATCAGCGGGATCTCGGCGTCGATCGCCTCGCAGATGGCGTCGGCCGCGCCCGGCGGCGGAACATAGATCACGCTCGCGTCGGCGCCGGTCGCCTCCCGGGCTTCGAGCACCGTGTCGAACACGGGCAGGCCGAGATGCTTCGAGCCGCCCTTTCCGGGCGAGGTGCCGCCGACCATCTTCGAGCCATAGGCGATCGCCTGCTCGGAATGGAAGGTGCCGTTCTTGCCGGTGAAGCCCTGGCAGATGATCTTGGTGTCTTTTTTCAGGATGATCGACATCTTGGCTCAGGCCTTCTTCACGGCGTCGACGATCTTCTGGGCGGCGTCGTCGAGATCGTCGGCGGGAATCACGTTCAGCCCGGATTCGGAGATGATCTTCTTGCCGAGCTCGACATTGGTGCCTTCGAGGCGCACGACGAGCGGCACGGCGAGGCCGACCTCCTTCACCGCGGCGATGACGCCCTCGGCGATGGTGTCGCATTTCATGATGCCGCCGAAGATGTTGACGAGGATGCCTTTCACGTTCGGGTCGGCGGTGATGATCTTGAAGGCCGCGGTCACCTTCTCCTTGTTGGCGCCGCCGCCGACGTCGAGGAAGTTCGCGGGCTCGGCGCCATAGAGCTTGATGATGTCCATGGTGGCCATGGCGAGGCCGGCGCCGTTGACCATGCAGCCGATCTGGCCGTCGAGCGAAATGTAGCTCAGGTCGTGCTTCGAGGCCTCGATCTCCTTGGGGTCCTCCTCGGTCTCGTCGCGCAGCGCGACGAGGTCGGGATGACGGTAGAGCGCGTTGGAGTCGAACGAGACTTTCGCGTCGAGGCAGACGAGGCGCTGGTCCTTGGTGACGATCAGCGGGTTGATCTCGAGCATCGCCATGTCGGTCGTAACGAAGGCGGTGAAAAGCTTCTCGGCGAGGGCGCCGGCCTGCCTGGCGAGATCGCCCGACAGCTTCAGCGCCTTGGCCAGCGCGCGGCCATGGTGGGGCATGACGCCGGTCGCCGGATCGACCGAGAAGCTGACGATCTTCTCGGGCGTCTTGTGCGCCACCTCCTCGATGTCCATGCCGCCCTCGGTCGAGGCGACGAAGGAGACCCGGCTCGTCACGCGGTCGACGAGCAGCGAAACGTAGAACTCCTTCTCGATGTCGGAGCCGTCTTCGAGATAGAGGCGGTTGACCTGCTTGCCGGCGGGGCCCGTCTGCACGGTGACGAGGGTGCGGCCGAACATCTCGTCGACGAATTGCGCCACTTCCGCCGGGCTTTTGGCGAGGCGCACGCCGCCCTTTTCGCCGGCCTCGGGCTCCTTGAACCGGCCCTTGCCGCGTCCGCCGGCGTGAATCTGCGACTTGACGACGTAGAGCGGCCCGGGCAGCGCCGCGACGGCGGCGTCGACGTCCGACTTGGCGAGAATCGGCGCGCCTTTCGACACCGGGACGCCGAACTCCTTCAGGACCGCCTTGGCCTGATACTCATGAATGTTCATGCAGCTAACTCTCTGGGGCGTTTCCGTTTTGCGCGGGACATTACGCCGCGCCCCAGGGGAAGCAAATACTGCCTATGGCGCAAGCGCAGCGAAAATTTCGCACCTGCGAAAAGCGCGACGCGGCGCGCGCGGCGGCCTGTGGGACCGTCGCGCCGCAAAGCCGGAAACCTGGCGGAACACCCTGACGGAAAAAAGCGCCGAAGGCTTTTCGGCGCCTTTTTCGTCTCTGCGGAAGACTCAGCCGGCGAGCGCCGGATTGATGGTCTTGCAGGCCTCGACGAGGCCCTTCACCGAATCGACCGACTTGGCGAACATCGCCTTCTCGGTGGCGTCGAGCTCGACCTCGACCACCTTCTCGACGCCATTCGCGCCGATCACCACCGGCACGCCGACGTAAAGGCCCGAGATCCCATATTCGCCGTTGAGCTCGGCGGCGCAGGGCAGCACGCGGCGCTTGTCCTTGAGATAGGATTCGGCCATGGCGATGGCCGAGGCCGCCGGGGCGTAGAAGGCCGAGCCGGTCTTGAGCAGGTTGACGATCTCGCCGCCGCCCTTGCGGGTGCGCTCGACGATGGCGTCGAGCTTCTCCTGGCTCGTCCAGCCGATCTTGACCATGTCGGTCAGCGGGATGCCTGCGACGGTGGAGTAGCGCAGCGAAGGCACCATGTCGTCGCCGTGGCCGCCGAGCACGAAGGCGGTGACGTCCTCGACCGACACCTTGAACTCTTCCGACAGGAAGTGGCGGAAGCGCGCCGAATCGAGCACGCCGGCCATGCCGACGACCTTCTGCGGCGGCAGGCCCGACGACTTCTGCAGCGCCCACACCATGGCGTCGAGCGGATTGGTGATGCAGATGACGAAGGCGTCGGGGGCGTATTGCTTCACGCCGGCGCCGACCGCGTCCATCACCTTGAGATTGATGCCGAGCAGGTCGTCGCGGCTCATGCCGGGCTTGCGCGGCACGCCGGCGGTGACGATGACGACGTCGGCGCCCTCGATGTCGGCGTAGGAGTTGGCGCCCTTGAGCGCGGCGTTGAAGCCTTCGACAGGGCCGGACTCGGCGAGATCGAGCGCCTTGCCCTGCGGCGTGCCCTCGGCGATGTCGAAGAGCACGATGTCGCCGAGCTCCTTCAGCGCCGCGAGATGGGCGAGCGTGCCGCCGATCTGTCCCGCGCCAATCAATGCGATCTTGCTACGCGCCATTGTTTTCCTGCCTGTTCGGCCGCCGCGGTCGGGCGGCCCCTGTCGCCGGTCCAGTGGATGATGCGGTCCGCGAGCCCGCCGTCGCCGCAGCGGCCCCGCCGGACAGGCGGCGCGTCGGCCGCCTGCGCGAGGCCCGAGATCGAATCTTGCGGATGGAGATCGAAAGCTTGCGGATGAACGCGCCGTCATGCGGATGAAGGCGCTCCGGACGGACCGCCGCCGCGACGCGGCCGGCCCGGCGAATGGGCCGCCCCGCGGCGCGGCGGACTCTAATGGAATTTTGCTCGGCCTGCCAGAGCTTGGCCTCCGACTGATGGCGTAAGCTCGGCTTCGTCCCGCGCGCCGCGAACGGCCGTCTCCGCGCCGGCGCTAGGTCTCGACGAGGCCGCTCGCGTCGCCCGAGCCCTGCGAGGCGACCGGCCCGTGCGGCAGGTCGAGATAGGCCGAGGAGCGCATCTCGACGAGGCGCGAGACGGTGCGCGCGAATTCGAATCCCTCGCGCCCGTCGCCCTGGTAGATCTGCGCCGGCTGGGCCGCCGCCGAGGCGATCAGCTTCACATGCTCCTCATAGAGCGCGTCGACCAGCAGGATGAAGCGCTTGGCGACGTCGCGCCGCGCCGGCGCGATCACCGGGATGTCGTCGACGACCAGCGTATGGAAGGCGCGGGCGATGGCGAGATAGTCGGTCGCGCCGAGCGGGCGCTCGCACAGCTCCGAAAAGGCGAATCGGGCGACGTGGGCGCGCGCCTCGGGCACCGGCAGCGCGCGGCCGAGCACATGCAGCGCCATCGGCTTGCCGGACGGCGCGCCGGTGAGCGCCTCGAAGGCGCCGGTCAGCGCCGCCTGCGCCGTCTCGTCGGCCGGCGCGTGCCAGGTGCGCCGGCCTTCGAGCTTCTCGCGGCGGTAGTCGGTGCGCGAGACGAGTTCGAGCACCTCCATCTTCTTCATGATGAGGTCGATGAAGGGCAGGAACAGCGCGCGGTTGAGCCCGTCCCTGTAAAGATTCTTCGGCTCGACGTTGGAGGTCGCGACGATGACGACCCCGCGCGCGAACAGCGCGTCGAACAGCCGGCCGAGCAGCATCGCGTCGGTGATGTCGGTGACGTGGAATTCATCGAAGCAGAGCAGCGTCGTCTTGGCGGCGATCTCGTCGGCGACAGCGGCGATCGGATCGTCGTTCTTCGGCTTTTTCTGGCGCGCCGCCTCGCGGAAGGCGTGGACGCGGGCGTGGACGCCGGCCATGAAGGCGTGGAAATGCGAGCGTGTCTTGAGGAGCGGCGGCGCGGCTTCATAGAACAGGTCCATCAGCATGGACTTGCCGCGCCCGACCGAGCCCCAGACGTAAAGCCCGAGCGGCGCGGCCTCGGCCCTGCGCCCCGCCCCGAAGAAGCGCGCGAGGCCGGAGGGTTTGCCGGCCGGCTCATAGGTCTCGAGCTCGCGGCGCAGCCGCTCGAAGCTCTCGATCGCGTGGCGCTGCGCCGGATCGCCCTCGATCAGGCCTTCTGCGACCCTCGCCTCATAGCGGTCGGACAGGGAGAGGGACACGGGCGGATTCCTGAAACGGCCGGCGAGGGGGCCGGCAAAGACCTGACGTCGCGGGGGCGCCGACGCCCTGCGGGCGCAGCGCCGCGGCGGCGCGTCCCGTCGAATAGCGCGCGCTTCGTCATGACGAAAGCCGGAGCGGCGGATTTATGCAAGGCCGCGGCGTTTGGCCAGCGCGGCGCGGCTGGAGCGCATCGCGGCCTGCGGACCGTCGCGCGAAACGCGTTTCGCCCGGAGCGGAACCGGGACGGTCGCCGGAAGCGAGCTTTCGTCGAAGCGAGGCTTCTGCCGAAGCGACGCCGCCTCCGATGCGAGGCTTTAGCCGAAGCGAAGCCCGGCCCAGACAGGGCGTGTTACTGTCAAGCTTAACATCTTGACGACTCCGCCGCAAGCTCAAGGCAAGGCTTGTGCGCCAGCCTGCGTCAGCATGCCACGGCTTTCGCAATCGCAGCATAAGGTAAACGCCGTCGAACCTTGCTTCGCTCGCAAAGCCGTCCGCGGCTCGGCCGCTTAGGGGATGCTTAACGACATTGGCCGCAGTTTAACGAGGCGCATCTGCCTTTTTCTGTTCGCATTCTGACCATACAACTCGCCAAGGGTCAGCTTGACGTGAGCCGCGCAAACCGCCGGCGCGCCCCCCAAGCCGCCGGCGCCTCGATTAAGGAAAACGAGACGATGAATCGGAAAGGCCGACTTACGCCCGGGGCCGCGACCCTCGCCCTCCTCGCCAGCGCCTCCGCCTTCTCCTGCGTCCGTCCGCCCGCCGCCTTCGCCGCCCCGCTCGCCCCCCTGCCCCGCGCCGACGCGCCGCAAGGCTTCGCGGGCGCCGAAATTCACAAGGTCGTCACCTTCGGCCGCGACAGCCGCCGCACGGTCGAGCAGTTCGCCGCGCAGGAAAACCTGCCCGCCGCCGAGCTGCGCCGCAAATTCGCGGCCTCGGGCCTCATCGAATGCGGCGGCGCCCATGGCGCGGGCCAGCTCACCCTGACCGACGACCTCGTCACCACCGCCGCTCATGTCTTCTTCGACGAGAAAGGCCAGCCCCGCGCCAAATCCTGCGTCTTCGTCAATGAGGTCGACGGCCGCGAGGTGCGCACCCCGGTCGACCTTGCGAGCGTCGTCGCCGGCAGCCGCGACCCCTACGCCGTCGCCGCCGTGCATGACTGGGCCGTGGCGCGGCTGACGAAGCCCGTCGTCGGCGTCGCGCCCTATGGCCTCGCCGTCGGCCAGGCGCCCGGCGCGCCGGTCGACTTCGTCGCGCGCGGCCATATCGACTGGGGCGAGGGCCGCCGCCTCTCCATGGAGAAATGCGGCTTCAGGGACCAGCTCTCCGTCGGCGACGAAGGCACGCGCGAATTCTCCTTCGATTGTGAAACCGGCGACGGCGCCTCGGGCGGCGCGGTGATCTTCAGCGACAAGGGCGAGCCGCTCGTCGGCGCCGTGCTGGTCGGCTGGCGCTCCAACAAGCCGTTCCGCTCCGCCCCCTTTTCGCCCACCCATTACAATTTCGCCGTGACCATCGAGGGCGCCTTCAGGAAGGCCGTCGTCGCCTCCGCCGCCAAGGTGGTGGTCGCGCGCTGACGCCAGCCGGCGAAAGGCCGCGGCGATGCGCGAAAAAGACTCGGACGCGCCTGAAGACTACGCCTTCCGCACGATCGAGCGCATCCGCTACGCCGACCAGGATCCGCAGGGCCACGTCAACAACGTCGTCTTCGCCACCTATCTCGAAATCGGCCGCACGCAGGCGCTGCTGCCCGACTTCCTGCTCGTCGAAAACGGCGCGGCCTTCGTCGTGGCGCGGCTTTCCATCGATTTTCTCGCCGAGATGCTCTGGCCGGGCGAGGTCCTGATCGCGACGCGGGTCGGCGCCGTCGGGCGCAGCTCGCTCCAGCTCGAGCAGGCCCTGTTCCAGAACGGGCGCCGCGCGGCGCGGGCCGAAAGCGTGCTCGTCCTCACCGACAAGGAGACCCGGCGCTCCCGCGCGATCTCGCAGGCCGGGCGCGACTGGCTCGCCGCGCGCATGACGCCCCGCGCCGCGACCTGACGCGCCAGATCGAATCCTGCGACGACGGGCGCCAGGCCGAAGGCGCCGACGTGTTCATCGCCTGGGGCTCGCTGCATAATTTCGCGACGCCGCTCGCGCAGCTGATCCGTCAGCTCAGCTCGCCGCCACGATACATCTTCGTCAATCGCACGCCGCTGGTCAGGGGCGAGACCGCCGCGACCGTGCAGGACGCGGGGCCCGTCCGCGTCGCCTGCACGCTTTATGACAGCGACGAATTCATCGCCCGGCTTACGGACGCAGGCTATGCTCTCGTCGACCAGCGGTCGGCGCCCGAATTGAACATCCACACGCCGATGCGTCCGCAATATTCGGCGCAGCCTTGCAGCGGGCTCCATTTCAGGATCCGCGGGCCTTCGGCCGGCGCCTGTTAGCGTCTTCAGGCGGGCGTCGCCCGACGGAATGCTACCCCACCCCCGAATGATGATGCGCGCCGCCCTGCTGGCGCGGGCGGGGGATGCGCACGCCGCGCTCCTTCATGTCGCGCAGCTTCAGATAGATCATGGCCGTCATCAGCGCGTCGTTGAAGGCGTCATGCTGGTCGAGCTCCGGCAGGTCGAGGTCCTTCAGGATCGACTTGAAGGAGAGGTCGATCGAGACGCCCGGCGGCGCGTCGCCATATTTGCGCTCGTAATAGAGCTTCGAGACCTCGATCAGCGGATTGGGCAGCTCGATGCCGAGCAGGCCGACGAGATATTTGTCGACCATGCGCACGTCGAAATCGACGTAATAGCCAATGAGCGGGCGCCCGCCGATGAAATGCAGAAACTGCGGCAGGATCGTCTCGATGCGCTTGCCCGCCTCCACGTCGGCCTCGCGCAGGCGATGCACCTTGATCGCCTGCGCGTTCATGCGGGCCTCGGGCCGCGCCACGGCCTCGAAGCGCTCGCTCGTCAAAATGCGGTTTCCCTTGATGCGCACGGCGGCGATGGTGATCACGTCGTCGCGCCGCACGTCGAGGCCCGTCGTCTCGCAGTCGAAGGCCACCGCCTCGTCAGGCGGCCCGGGCCTGAACATGAAACGATAGGACTGGTCGCCGATCGAGATCTGGTGGAACAGCCGCTTCAGCGCGCGCGGGATCATCGGGGTCAGAACATGCCGAGGTTGAAATGGCGGCGCACGATGTCGCGGAACTGCTTGACCACCTGGAAGGCGTCGCGCAGCAGGTCGCGCTGGAGGCTCGACAGTTCGGCCGGGCGCACGAGCGCGCTCTGCGAGGACGTGCGCGCCAGTTCGGCCGCGAGCTGCGCGTCGAGCCTGAGGCTCGTCAGCAGGTAGAAGGACTGGGTCAGCTCGGTGCCGAGCTGGCGGCTGAGCCGCCCGAGGTCGACGAGTTGCTCGATGCGCTCGACCGTGCCGGTGACGGTCAGCCCGCGCTCGAGCGCGAGGCTGCGCACGCCATGCACGATGGGGAAGACGCCGCCCTTCTTCAGGTCGACCGCGTCGCCGCGCCCGTCGAGCGTGAGGAGATTGTTGAAGAAGCCGATCGGCATCGGGAAGGCCTCGGTCGCGCGCGCGAAATGCGACAGATAGGCGGTCGAGCCCGTGCGCGCGGCGGCGATGAGGTCGGCCTTGGCGGCGTCGAGCAGGCTCGCGTCGCCGGCGACCGCGACGGCGTCATAGAAGATCGCGACGTTCATATGCGCGGCCTCGTCCGGCAGGGCCGTCCAGCGGCGGAAGGCGGCGCGATAGCCGTCGAGCGTCTGCGACCACATCGGGTTGCGCACCATCACATTGCCCGGACAGGGCGCGAAGCCGAAGCTTTCGAGCGCGGCGGTGAAGCTCGCGCGGAAGGCGTCGAGCTCGGCTTCGGGCACGGGCGCGCGCAGGATCAGGGCGTTGTCCTGGTCGGTGCGCACGGTCTGCTCGCCGCGGCCTTCGCTTCCCATCACGATGAGGCAGCCGGCCGCCCGGATCGAGGCCGGCGCAAGGAGCGCGAACAGACGCGCGAACAGGCGCCGGTTGAGGTCCGAGACGATCTCGGCGACGACCTCGACCTTGACGCCCTGCCGGCGCAGCATGCGCACCTGCCCGCCGATCTCGCGCGCGGCGAGGGCGAGGTCGGGCAGGCCCTGCGCGCGGTCGATGCGCCCGGCGACGAGCTGGGCGTTGCCGGCGACGAAGCTCAAAAGCTCGATGTCCTCGAGCATGCCGACATATTCGCCGTTCTCGCGCACGGCGACGCGGCGCTTGTTGGTCTTGGTCATCAGGATCAGCGCCGCATAGACGAAATCCTGCCGGTCGAGCGAGACCACGTCGTAATGGGCGACGCCGCCGACCGGCTCCTCGATCTTCATGCGCTTCAGCACCACCGCCTTCGACAGATTCATGCCGGTGACGACGCCGATGCGCCCGCCGTCGCGCACGAACAGCGCGTTGGAGTCGATCTCGCGCATGCGGTGGCCTGCGGTCTCGATCGAATCCGAGGCGTCGATGAAATGCGCCGGGCGCAGGTTCATGTCGGCGACGCGCGCGCGCATCAAGGCGCCGACGGTCGTCTCCTCCTCCTCGCGCGCGATGGCCGCGAGCTTGTGCGAGAGGTCGAGATAGAAGAAGGCCGCGAAGCGCGGATTGGCCTTGACGAGGTCGAGCGCGACCTCGCGCGGCAGGGCATAGGCGAGCGCCTCGTCGCGCGCGCGGAAGTCGTGTTCGCTGCGGCCCTGGATCAGGCCGCGGCTGTCGAAAAAGTCCTTTTCCTCGAGCAGGGCGACGAGCTCGTCGCCGGCGCGCTCCTCGACGAGGCCCTTGATGACGACATAGAGCGCCTCGGCCGGCGCGCCGGCCCTGATGATCTCCTCGCCGGGCCGGAAATAGGCGACGTCGAGCGCGCGACGCAGCGTCTCGATCTCGGCGGGCGAGAGACGGTCGAAGGGGGGATTGGTTTCGTCGAAGGCGTTGGGCATGGCCGCCTGCGCCTGACGCGCTCAAGCCGGAATGTCGGGCCCCGCGACGCTCAGGGGCGCGGGAGGAGCGGGAGATGGGCTCCGCCGGCCGGTTCAGGGCCGGCGGAGGAAAGGCGGGGCCCCGGGCGGAAAGCCCGCCCGGGGATACGTCAGTGCGAGGAGGCGCCGGCCGCGCCGATGCCGGTCTGGCAGCGCACGAACTGGGCCGGGAAGCCGGCGCGGTCGATCTCGGCGCGCTTCGAGCGGTCGAGCACGGAGAACAGCCAGATCGAGACGAAGGCGATGGTCATCGAGAACAGCGCGGGGTTCTCATAGGGGAACGGCGCCGTGCCCTTGGGATTGCCGAGCGTGACCTCCCACACGGCCGGCGACAGCACGACCATGACGACCGCCGAGATCAGGCCGAGGAAGCCGCCGATCAGCGCGCCCTTGGTGGTGAGGCCCTTCCAGAACATGGAGAGCAGCAGCACCGGGAAGTTGCACGAGGCCGCGATGCAGAAGGCGAGGCCGACCATGAAGGCGACGTTCTGCTTCTCGAACACGATGCCGAGCACGATGGCGAGCAGGCCGAGGCAGATCGTGGCGATCTTCGACACCCTGATCTCGTCCTGTTCGTTCGCCTTGCCCTTGCGCAGCACCGTGGCGTAGAGGTCATGGCTGATCGCCGAGGCGCCGGCGAGGGCGAGGCCCGACACCACCGCGAGGATCGTCGCGAAGGCGACCGCCGAGATGAAGCCGAGGAACAGGTTGCCGCCGACGGCGCTCGCGAGATGCACCGCGGCCATGTTGTTGCCGCCCTTGAGCGAGGCCAGCACGCCCTTGGTCGCGACCGTCGCCTGGTCGATGAACTCGGGGTTGGTCAGCACCAGCGTGATCGCGCCGAAGCCGATGATGAAGGTCAGGATGTAGAAATAACCGATGAAGCCGGTGGCGTAGAACACCGACTTGCGCGCCGCCCTGGCGTCGGAGACGGTGAAGAAGCGCATCAGGATGTGCGGCAGGCCGGCGGTGCCGAACATCAGGGCGAGGCCGAGCGAGATCGCCGAGATCGGGTTCGAGACGAGCGTGCCGGGCTCCATGATCGCGGCGTGCTTGGGATGCACCTCGATCGCCTTGGCGAACATGGCGTTGAGGTTGAATCCGAAATGGGCGAGCACCGCGCCCGACATGAAGGTCGCGCCCGAAAGCAGGAGCACCGCCTTGATGATCTGCACCCAGGTGGTGGCGAGCATGCCGCCGAAGGTGACATAGACGATCATCAGCACGCCGACGATGACCACCGCGATCCAGTAGTCGAGGCCGAACAGGATCTGGATCAGCTTGCCGGCGCCGACCATCTGGGCGATCAGGTAGAAGGCCACGGTGACGAGCGAGCCGCAGGCGGCGAGCACGCGGATCTCGGTCTGGCCGAGGCGGAACGAGGCGACGTCGGCGAAGGTGTATTTGCCGAGGTTGCGCAGCGGCTCGGCGATCAGGAAGGTGACGATCGGCCAGCCGACGAGGAAGCCCACCGAATAGATGAGCCCGTCATAGCCGGACAGATAGACAAGGCCCGAGATGCCGAGGAAGGAGGCGGCCGACATGTAGTCGCCGGCGATGGCGATGCCGTTCTGGAAGCCGGTGATGCCGCCGCCCGCCGAGTAGAACTGCGCCGCCGACTTCGTCTGCTTGGCCGCCCAGTAGGTGACGCCCAGCGTGAAGGCGACGAACACGAGGAACATCCCGATGGCCGACCAGTTGGTCGCCTGCTTGGCGCCCTCGGCCATCGGACCGGCGGCGAAGGCCGCGGCGGGAAGCGCGGCGAGCGCCGCGGCGGCGAGGAGGCTGTGCCTGGTTTTCATCAGCGCGCCTCCTCGACGATGTCATGGATCAGGCCGTCGTAGAGCGCGTTGGCGCGTCCGACGTAAACGCCGACGAGGATGAAGGCCGAGAGAATGACCGCGACGCCGATCGGAATGCCGATGGTGATCACGCTGTCGCCGATGCGCGTGCCGAGAAAATGCGGCGCGTAGGCGATGAGCAGAATATAGCCGATGTAGATGACGAGCATGATGATCGAAAGGGTCCAGCCGAACGAAGACCGTCTCCTTACGAGCTCCTGATATTTTGGATTTTGCTGAATCTCTTCGTAGCTTTGAAAAGCCATGAGCCGGATGCCCCCCTGCGGCGGCGCGACGGGCGCGCCTTATTGTTGCCTAGGTGCGCACATTGGCCCAAAGGGCCAGCTTCCGCAATCCTTCGCGGGCGCGGAAACGCGCCCCGACGGCGCGACGAAGGCCCGTCCGCGCGTCGCTCCTCTCGACGCGCGGCGCGCCTGTTTTGCGCTCATACGACTTAAAGACTAAACTTGCGGGACGCCTTCGCGAGCCTGCTTTCATTGTGCGGCGCGCGCTTAACCTTTATGGAAAAGCGGCGTCCGGGCGCCTTCGCCGCCGGCGCCGCTTTCTGGAGCATGCGGTGACGAAATCCGACAAGACGCGCGCTCAGGACGCCGAATATGACACCGACTCCGGGGCGCCGCGCGTCGCCACGCGCACCCTCGAGGAGGCGATCGGCGCCCAGATCCGCATGCATCGCAAGCGGCTCGACATCACCGGCGGCGAACTCGCGGCGGCGGCCAGTCTCTCGACCGGCATGCTCTCGAAGATCGAGAACGGCCAGATCTCGCCCTCACTGTCGACGCTGCAGTCTCTCGCCCGCGCGCTGAACCAGCCGCTGTCCTCCTTCTTCACGCCTTTCGAGGAGCATCACGACTGCTCCTTCGTGAAGGCCGGCCAGGGCGTCTCGATCGAGCGGCGCGGCACCAAGGCCGGGCATCATTACCAGCTGCTCGGCCATTCGCTCGGCGCCGAGGTCGAGGTCGAGCCCTATCTCATCCGCCTCTCCGAAGAGGCGCGCCCCTACCCCTCGTTCCAGCACGCCGGCGTCGAACTGATCTACATGCTGACCGGCCGGGTGCTCTACCGCCACGCCGACCGCTCCTATCCGCTCGAACCCGGCGACACGCTGTTCTTCGACGCCGCCGCGCCGCATGGGCCCGAAGAGCTGACCGAGCTGCCGATGACCTATCTTTCGATCATCATCTATCCGGCGAAAGAAAGTTAGGCCGCGGCTTCCCGCGCCGTCGCGGCGGCGCTACAAGCGCGGCGATCGAACGGAGGGGAGCGGCCATGCCGGACGTGCGGGTGATCTGCGCCATCGGGCGGCGCGGGCAACTGGGGCTTCACGGACGCCTGCCCTGGGAAGGGAACCCGGGGCGCGAATACAGGGCCGACGTCGCGCGGTTCTTCGACCTCACGCGCGGCCATGCGCTGATCGCCGGGCCGAAGACCATCGACTCCTTTCCCGACTGGGCGCGGCCCGAGCGCACCCTGCTCGCGATCCGCTCGACCGACGATCCGCTGGAGATCCTGTCGCGTTTCAGGGGCCGCGTGCTGTTCGTCGGCGGCGGCCCGCCGGTGTGGGCCGCCTACGCCCGCTTCGTGCGCCACTGGGACGTGACCAAGCTGCCTTATGACGGCGAGGCCGACCGCTGGTTCGACCCCGCCTGGACGACGATGGGATAAGACCATGGCGCAGGAGCCGAAATCCGTCCTGGTCGCCGGCGCCTCGCGCGGGATCGGCCTCGCGCTCGCCGACGCCTTTCTGGCGCGCGGCTGGCGCGTCGTCGCCACCGAGCGCCAGCCGACGCCCGCGCTCGCCGAACGCGCCGGCGCCTGGCTCGAGACTGCGACGCTCGACGTCGCGAGCGAATCCGGCCCGGCCGCGCTGCGGGCGCGGCTGCAGGGCCGCCTCGACGCGCTGTTCGTCAACGCCGGGATCATCGACTCTCCGTCAAGGCCGATCGGCGAGGCGGCGCGGCAGGATTTCCTGCGGCTCATGGAGGTCAACGCGTTCGGCGCGCTGCGCGTCGTCGAGGCGCTGCACGACCTCGTCCCGGCGGGCGGCGTCATTGGCGCCATGTCCTCGGGGCTCGGCAGCCTGGCGCGCAACGAGAGCGGCGGCTTCGAGGCCTATCGCGCCTCGAAGGCGGCGCTCAACATGATGATGCGCTCCTTCGCGGCCCGCGCCGGCGGGGCGCGCGCCGTCGTGCTCATGGACCCCGGCTGGGTGCGCACCGAGATGGGCGGGCCCGAGGCCCCGCTGTCGGCGCAGGAGAGCGCGCGGGGCGTCTGCGCCACGCTGATCGGCGCGATGGGGACGAGCGGCCCGGCGCGCTATCTCGACCATCGCGGCGCCGAAGTTCCCTGGTGAGGCTCCGGCCTGCGCGCTGCGCGTCAACGCCCCGTCAATGCGTCCTGAGCCCCGCCGCCGTCATCACGAGGCGCAGCAGCAGCGCGACGACGCCGAGCGCCGCGACGCTCATCGCCCAGATGGCGACGAGCCAGAGCGCGCGCCGCAGCCACAGGCGCGGGCCGGACGAAGCCTCCGTCTCCGGCGCGCTCAATGATAGCCGACCCCGACCTCGACCTTGCCGCGGAACACGTAATAGGACCAGGCGGTGTAGGTCAGGATGATCGGCGTGATGAACAGCGCCCCGACGAGCGTGAAGCCGAGGCTTTGCGGCGGGCCGGCCGCCTCATGGATGGTCAGGCCCGGCGGAATGATGTGCGGCCACAGGCTGATGACGAGGCCGCTGTAGCCAAGAAACAGGATGACGAGCGCGAGCAGGAAGGGCGCGGCGTGCGGCTCGCCGCGCAGCGAGCGCAAAAGCCCCAGCACGCAGGCGAGCACCAGCGCCGGCACCGGCAGGAAGAAGAACAGGTTCGGCGTCGTGAACCAGCGCGCCGCGACGGCCGGATGACCAAGCGGCGTCCATACGCTGACGACGGCGATGACGCCGAGCAGCGCCACCGCCACCGGCGCCGTCAGCTCGATCATGCGGCGCTGCAGGTCGCCCTCGGTCTTCATCACGAGCCAGGTCGCGCCGAGCAGCGCATAGGCGACGACGAGGCCGAGCCCGCAGAACAGGCTGAAGGGCGTGACCCAGTCGAGCGCCGAGCCCGTGAAGGCCGGCCCCTTGACCTCGAAGCCGTTGATCAGCGCGCCGAGCGAGGCGCCCTGGAAGAAGGTCGCGACATAGGAGCCGAGCGAAAAGGCCGTGCCCCAGATCTCGCGCCGCTCGCCGTCGGCCTTGAAACGGAACTCGAAGGCGACGCCGCGCAGGATCAGCCCCGCCAGCATGAAGGCGAGCGGAATGTAGAGCGCGCTGAGCACGAAGGAATAGACGATCGGAAAGGCCGCGAGCAGCCCCGCCCCGCCGAGCACCAGCCAGGTCTCGTTGCCGTCCCACACGGGGGCGACCGAATTGACGATGGCGTCGCGCTCGTCATGCCCTTTCACGAAGGGATAGAGGACGCCAATGCCGAGGTCGAAGCCGTCCATCACCACATACATCATCAGGCCGAAGCCGATGATCGCGGCCCAAAGCAGGGGAAGGTCTATGCCCATGACGGCCTCTTGGCGTTCGGCGTCGGCCGCGGCCGACAGGATTTCGGGCGCAGCGGTCCCGGGCGGGGTCTAGATCTGGACGTCCGGCGCGGCGGAGAGCGGCCGCGCCGGGCGCTCCATGAGCGGCCCGCCCGAAAGGTCGATCCCGCCCGTCGGGGCCTGCGGCGCGTCGGGGCCCTGGTCCTTGGGCGGGAGTCCGACGAGGGCGAGGAGGTAGGCGACGCCCGCGCCGAACACCACGAAATAGAGCACGACGAACACCGCGAGCGTCACGCTCATGGTCGTGGCCGAGTGGTTCGAGACGGCGTCGGCCGTGCGCATGACGCCATAGACCACGAAGGGCTGGCGGCCGATCTCGGTGGTGAGCCAGCCGGCCAAAATGGCGACGAGCCCCGCCGGCCCCATCGCCAGCGCGAAGCGCTGATACAGGCGCGAGTCGTAAAGGGCGCCAAAAAGACGAAGCACGCCGCCCCAGAGGCCGAGCAGCAGCATCAGGAAGCCGAGCCCGACCATGATTCTGAAGGTCCAGAACACCACGGTCGAATTGGGCCGGTCGGCGGCCGGGAACTCGGCGAGCCCCTTGATCTGGCCGTCCCATTGATGGGTCAGGATCAGCCCGCCAAGGCGCGGGATCTCGACCTTGTAGAGCGTCTCCTCCTTCTCCATGTCGGGCCAGCCGAAGAGATAGAGCGGCATGCCCTCGTCCTTCGGCCCGTTGCGCCAGTGGCCCTCCATGGCGGCGATCTTGGCCGGCTGGTGCTCCAGCGTGTTGAGGCCATGCGCGTCGCCGGCGAAGATCTGGATCGGCGTGACGACGAGCACCATCCATGCCGCCATCGAGAACATGATGCGCACGCGGCGCGTGGTCTCGCCGCGCAGCAGGTGCCAGGCGCCGGCGGCGCCGACGAACAGCGCCGTCGCCAGATAGGCGGCGAGCACCATATGGACGAGGCGATAGGGGAAGGACGGGTTGAAGATGACCGCGAGCCAGTCGGTCGGCACGACCCGGCCGTCGATGATCTCATAGCCGGCCGGCGTCTGCATCCAGCTGTTTGAGGCGAGAATCCAGCTCGCCGAGACGAGCGTCCCGGCCGCGACCATGAGCGTCGCGAAGAAATGCAGCCCCGGCCCGACCTTTTTCCAGCCGAACAGCATGACGCCGAGAAAGCCGGCCTCGAGGAAGAAGGCGGTCAGCACCTCATAGGCGAGCAGCGGGCCGGTGACGCCGCCGGCGAAGCCCGAGAAATAGCTCCAGTTGGTGCCGAACTGATAGGCCATGACGATGCCGGAGACGACGCCCATGGCGAAGCAGACGGCGAAGATGCGCGACCAGTAGACGTAGAGGTCGCGGTAGGCGCGCTCCTTCGTCCACAGCCAGAGCCCCTCGAGCACGGCGAGATAGCTCGCAAGGCCGATGGTGATCGCCGGAAAGATGATATGGAACGAGACCGTGAAGCCAAACTGGATGCGGGCGAGGTCGAGTGCGCTCAAGCCGAACATGGATGGCCTTTCCGGTTGACGAACCCCGCCCTGCGCGGCCGCCGGTTTTCTGACGTCCCGGCTGCGCCGCGCGCGCCATATTAGCGGCGCCGGGCGGCGAGTCGAGCGCGGCGTTGCGTCGCGCAACCCACGGAGACGCGCTTGAGCCAGAGTTTCCTCGCCAGCATGCTCGACCTGCGTCTCGATCCGATGACGCCCGCGGTCGACTGGGGCGACGTCGCGGCGCGGCTCGCCGCCGCCGTGGCGATCGGAATCGCGCTCGGATTCAACCGCAGCGAAAGCGGCAAGGCCGCCGGCATGCGCACGACGGCGCTCGTCACGCTCGCCGCCGCGCTCGCCATGATCGAGGCCAATGTCCTCATCGGGACCACGGGGCGCGAGCCGCAGGCCTTCGCCGCCATCGACCCGATGCGCCTGCCGCTCGGCGTGCTGACCGGCGTCGGCTTCATCGGCGCCGGCGCGATCCTGCGCCGCGACGGGCTCATCGTCGGCGTCGCCACGGCCGCGACGCTC
>NZ_JBGAHM010000067.1:0-3562 GCF_044226135.1 Methylocella sp.
GGACGCGGCGCGGCTCGCGGCGCGGCTGCGGCTGTCGAACGCCGAGCGCGACCGGCTCGCCCGGGCGGGCGCCGCGCTCGCGGTCTTTCATGCAAGGCGCGGGATCGACGAGGCTTTCTTGCGGCGCGCGCTGTTCCTGCATGGGCGCGAGGCGGCGCGCGACGCCGCCGCGCTCGCCTTCGCGGGCGAGGCCGCGCGCGCTTATCTCGCCGAAGCGCCGGAGCCCGTCTTTCCCGCGTCCGGGGCGGCGCTCGTGGCGAAAGGTCTTTCGGGGCGCGCGGTCGGCGCGGCGCTGGCGCGCCTCAGGGCGCGCTGGATGGCGGCCGGCTTTCCGGCGGACGCGGCCCTGATCGAGGGCTGGATCGCCGAAGAAGCGCGCGCGCGTTAACCGCATTCGTCCCCGGTCGCCTGAGCGCGCCAATAATCTTTTGTTTTGAATCGATTGTAGGGTTTCGCCGGGTTATCATGCGGGCGACGTCGGCCGGCCCTGGACTTGAGCGGGATTTGGGCGGGCCTTGACGAGGGGCGAGGGCAGTGAGCGCAGAAAGACAGCGTCCTTCGGAGGTCGCCCGCCGTCTCGGCGCGCGGTCGCGCACGCGCGCCGCCGAGCCGCCCGACCGGCGCGAGACGGCCGGCGCCGCCGACGGCTGGCGGCGCGAGACCTTCACCCTGCCCCGCGGCGAGGCGCGCGACAAGGCGCGGGAATGGTTCGACCGCTTCCCCAAGGCCGCCTATATGACCGAGATCGAATCCTGGCGCGAGCTCTCCGACGACCGGATCGAATTCACCATGCGCCGGCTGCCGAGCGCCGACTGAGGCGGCGGCCTCAAGACGCCCCGCCGCATCATGTTCGTCCTCACAGCACCACATCGGGCGTCGCCCATGCGAGATGCTGGCCGCAGTCGACCGCCAGCATCTCGCCCGTGACATGGCGCGCCCGCGCCAGATAAAGCACGGCTTCGGCGATCTCGTCCGCCTCGACCGGCCCGGGCAGGAGCAGGCCCGAGACCTCCTGCGAAAATCCCTCGCCTCCCTGCGGCCCGTTCGGCGCCACAGGCCCCGGCCCGACCGCGTTCACGCGCAGCCCCAGCGGCGCGAAGCTCTGGGCCATGGTCCGCGTCGCGGTCCAGAGAGCCGACTTGCTGAGCGTATAGGAGAAGAACTGCGGCGTCGGCCGCAGCACGCGCTGGTCGACGATATTGACGATCGAGGCCCCGGGCCGCGCCTGCGCCGCGAAATTGCGCGCCAGCGCGCAAGGGGCGCGCAGATTGACCGCGAAGATGCGGTCCCACTGCCCGACGCCGAAATCGGCGGCCGAATCGGCGGCGAAGACCGAGGCGTTGTTGACGAGCAGCGACAGGGGCCCGACGCGCGCCGCCGCCGCCGCGACGAGCCTCTCGACGGCGCTGGCGTCGGCGAGATCGGCGGCGAGCGCCGCGGCGCGACAGCCCTCGTCGGTCAGCGCGCGCGCCGTCGCCTCCGTTTCAGGGAGCGAGTTTTCGCTGCAATGCAGCGCGACGGCGTAGCCGTCCTGCGCGAGGCGGCGCGCGACGCAAAGTCCGATGCGCCGCGCCGCGCCCGTCACCAGCGCGGCCTTGGGGCCGCGCGTCCCGTCGTTCATGCCGATGCGCCTGCGCCAGAGAAGTCTCCGGCGTCAGGCTTGCCGCGCCGCGACGGGCGCCGTCAAGCGCCGCTCAGGCGCGGCCCGCGCGTCCGTTCTCGCGCCCCTCGATCAGGCTGTCGAGGTCCGGCTCCTCATGATGGGGCGCGCGCGGCGGAATCATGCGCTGCAGCACATTGTCCTTCAGCACATAATGATGAAACAGCGCCGCGCCGGCGTGGGCGAAGGCGACGAGCATCAAAAGATTGGCGAACAGCCCGTGCCAGTGGGTGACGGGCTTGCGCATCTCGTAATCGCCGAACTGCGGCAGGGCGAAGACGTCGAACAGGCTGAATCCGCGCACGAAGGCGTTGGCCACGCCGAGCCCCACGACGACGACGAGAAGCGCGTAAAGCGCCGCATGCGACGACGCCGCCAGCACATGGGCCAGGCCCGGATAGGGAAAGGGAAGCCGGCGCCGGCCGAAAAAGCGCCAGACGACGCGCCAGGCCAGCACGGTGACGAGGGCGAAGCCGATCGCCACATGGATCGACCACAGATTCGTGCGCCAGAGCCCGCGCGGAAACAGATCGGCGACGCGGCCGAGGCACCACAGGACGAGGATCATCCCCGCCGTCAGCCAGTGCAGGGCGATCGTCGTCGGGTCGTAATGGGAAGCCTGATCCTGCATTTGACGTTTTTCTCCTGAACATTCCTCTGCACGCCGCTTCGGGCGCAGGCTTTTTTTGAGCGATTCTATTTTGACCTTAGCGCCCCGCCGCCGGCGCGCAAAGGCCGCTGAACGCCTTCTTTGGGCGTAGCGCTTCGCACGGCCGCGGGAGGAGCGCCGATGCGGTCGGCGCGAAACGCGCCGCCGGCGGCTTGACAGCAAAAGGGGCGGCGCCTAGATACGGAGCGCGGTTGGCACTCGTTCACCGAGAGTGCTAACAGAGCGCCCATTTTGCACCCTGCCGCTTTTCAGGAGGCCCTCCCCGGCGGAGCGCAGCGCCTCGGGCGGCCAGACAAGGGAATCTGTCATGAGCTTTCGTCCCCTGCACGACCGCGTCGTGGTCAAGCGCCTCGACAGCGAGGAGAAGACCAAGGGCGGGATCATCATCCCCGACACCGCCAAGGAGAAGCCGCAGGAAGGCGAGATCATCGCCGTCGGCCCCGGCGCGCGCGACGACAAGGGCAACGTCACCCCGCTCGACGTCAAGGCCGGCGACAAGATCCTGTTCGGCAAATGGTCGGGCACCGAGATCAAGATCGACGGCGTCGACCTGCTCATCATGAAGGAAAGCGACATCCTCGGCGTCGTCGCCTGAGTCGTCCCTGACCTTCTTAAAATCGGCCATTTCAGGAGAATTCACCAATGGCAGCCAAAGACGTCCGCTTTTCGTCCGACGCCCGCGACCGCATGCTGCGCGGCGTGGACATCCTCGCCAACGCCGTCAAGGTGACCCTCGGCCCCAAGGGCCGCAACGTCGTGATCGAGAAGTCGTTCGGCGCGCCGCGCATCACCAAGGACGGCGTGACGGTGGCCAAGGAGATCGAGCTCTCCGACAAGTTCGAGAACCTCGGCGCCCAGCTCGTCCGTGAAGTCGCCTCGAAGCAGAACGACGCGGCCGGCGACGGCACCACCACGGCGACCGTGCTCGCCGCCTCGATCGTGCGCGAAGGCACCAAGGCGGTCGCCGCCGGCCTCAACCCGATGGACCTGAAGCGCGGCGTCGACGTCGCCGTGGCGGCGATCGTCGCCGACCTCAAGGCCAACTCCAAGAAGGTCACCTCGAACGAGGAGATCGCCCAGGTCGGCACGATTTCGGCCAACGGCGACAAGTCGGTCGGCGAGATGATCTCGACCGCCATGCAGAAGGTCGGCAACGAGGGCGTGATCACGGTCGAGGAGGCCAAGAGCCTCGAGACCGAGCTCGACGTCGTCGAGGGCATGCAGTTCGACCG
>NZ_JBGAHM010000038.1:0-29032 GCF_044226135.1 Methylocella sp.
CCTCGCCGTCGTCCGGCACTCCCGGTCGCCCCTCGCGCAGGGGCGTGGATTGAAACGCCGCTTTCTGCTGCGCGACGCTGTTGGTGGCCGGGTCGCCCCTCGCGCAGGGGCGTGGATTGAAACTGGTGATCTTGCGGACACCGTGCAGCACTGTGGCGTCGCCCCTCGCGCAGGGGCGTGGATTGAAACCTGCGGTTGACGCGCGCGCCTGCGCGCACGGCCGCTGTCGCCCCTCGCGCAGGGCGTGGATTGAAACGAAGTGGCAAGCGACGCAGCCGGTGTCTCTGTCGACGCGTGTCGGCGGTCGGTCTCGCCGGCCACAGCGGCATGGCGGCGGCGGAAAACGACGCCGACGCGCCGTTTTCCGCCAGATCCGGCTCGACTTCCGCGGCGAAGAGAGCGTGAGTGCGTGGGCGCGGCCCCGCGCCGCCGCCTCGCCCCGCCGGCCACAGCCGGGCCCAACGCCCCCTGGCCTTCGCGCCACGCGGGGCCTTCCTCGGTGACGGCGATGGTCGCCGTCCCCAGGAAGGATGTTCGCCATGTCGAGCCGCAACCCCGCCTCCAAGACCGCCACGCTCAAGACCGCCCCTCGCAAGAATGCCGCGCCGAACGGCGCAGCCGCCGACGCCGCGACGCCTGACGCCGCTGCGTCGCCGGAGCCGCGTGCTCGCCGGGGCCGCGGCGCCGCCACTTCGTCAGAGCCGCACGTTCGCTGGGGCGCCGGCGCCAAAGAGGCGCCGAGCGGGTCGCACGTCGCGCCGGCGGCCCGCGCCATTCCCGTGAAGAAAACTCGCGCGCGCCGCGGCGCCGGACCCTCCGCGAAGGAAATCGAAGCCGTCCAGCCGGAGACGTTAGCCGCGCCGCCCTCGAAAGTTATTCGCGCGCCCCCCCCCCCGCCGCGCTGCGTGCGAGGCGCCGTTCGCGGCCGAAAAGCGTTCGGGTAAGCCGGAGGCCGTCGCCGCATCCATCTCCGTGGTTCCGATCGTCGCGCCCTCTTCACCGCGCGTCGGCTCGAAGCAGGCGCTCGTCCTCGCCCTGCTCGCCCGCGCCGAAGGCGCGAGCCTTGACGAGCTTGTCGCGGCCACCGGCTGGCTGGCGCATACGACCCGCGCGGCCCTGACCGGCCTGCGCAGGAAGGGGTTCGGCCTCGAACGCCGCTGCGATGACGGAGCCTCGCGCTATCATCTCCTCGCCGCCGACACGGCGGCCTGAGCCATGACGAGGCGAAGCGGCGGCGCGGGGCGCGCGAGCCCCGCCGCCCGCCGTCTCGAAGGATCTGCTCGCCCGCGTGCTGACGCATGAGATGCAGGAGAAGCGCTTTGGCGGGCTGCGGCCGCAGACGAAGCGGCTGCTCGCCGGGCTCAGGCGGGGCGAGCGGCCGGCGCGCCGCCTGAAGCCCGGCGCCGTGCTGACGCGGGAGCATCAGGGCGCGCCGCATCAGGTCGTCGTTGTCGCCGACGGCTTCGTCTGGCGCGAAAAGACCTACGCCAGCCTGTCGGCGATCGCCCGCGCGATCACCGGCGTCAACTGGAGCGGGCCGCGCTTTTTTGGGATCGCCGGAGCGGCGAAGCCAGCGAGGGATGCGTCGCCGCCGAACGCGAAGCGGCGCGCGACGCCGCGGCAGGAAGCCGCGCCATGAAGCCGCGCACATCGCGGCCCGCAACGGCGCAGCCGCAGCCAAAGCGCTGCGCCGTCTACACGCGCAAATCGACCGAGCACAATCTCGACCTCGCCTTCAACTCGCTCGACGCCCAGCGCGAGGCCTGCGAAGCCTATGTCAAAAGCCAGGCGCATGAGGGCTGGCGGCTGCTGCCTGAACGCTTCGACGACGGCGGCCTGTCCGGCGCCTCGCTCGCGCGGCCGGCGCTGCAGGCGCTGCTCGACGAGGCGCGCGCGCAGCGGGTCGACGTGATCGTCGTCTACAAGGTCGACCGGCTGACCCGCTCCCTCGCCGACTTCGCCAAGCTCGTCGAGCTGTTCGACGCGCATGGCGTCTCCTTCGTCTCGGTGACGCAATCCTTCAACACCACGTCGAGCATGGGGCGTCTCACCCTCAACGTTCTGCTCTCCTTCGCCCAGTTCGAGCGCGAGGTGATCGGCGAACGGGTGCGCGACAAGATCGCCGCCTCCAAGAAGAAGGGCATCTGGGTCGGCGGGCCGATCCCGCTCGGCTATAAGAGCGTCGGCAAGAAGCTCGCGATCGTCCCCGAGGAGGCGGCGCTGGTCCAAAAGATCTTCGCCGACTATCTGCGGCTCGGTTCGGTCGGCGCGCTCGCCGCCGCCCTCGAGGCCGAAGGGGTGACGCCGAAGCCCCGGCTGCTCGCCAGCGGCCGCGTCATCGTCGCCGAGCGCCATGGCGTCGGCGCGCTGGCGCATCTCCTGAAGAACCGCTTCTATGTCGGCGACGTGGTCTATCGCGGCGAGACCTATGCCGGCGAGCATCCGCCGCTTCTGGGGCGCGAGCTGTTCGAGGCCGTGCAGGCGCGCCTCGCCGCGCAGGCGGCGAGAGAGGCCGACAGGGCGGACCTAGAGGCCGGCGTTAAGGTCCCGCCTGCGGTGGTCTTTGCGGCCTGAACGCCCGCTTTGGGGTCCCGTATGGGGTCCCGCTACGATTCAGGCGTCGTCTAACATCTTGAATTTATGGAATTTTTATCCTGTCAAGATGGCTGGCTGGGGCGGGAGGATTCGAACCTCCGCGTGGCGGAATCAAAATCCGCTGCCTTACCGCTTGGCTACGCCCCACCGGCCGCGGGCGCGCGGACCATAGTGCGCGACGCTTCCGTCCGCAACCGTTCCGCCCGTGCGATTCCGCGCCCGCGCCGCGGCGGCGGCGCATGTCTCCGCTTCAATCGTGGGGCGGCCTGCGGCCGCGCCCGGCTGTCAGCCAGTAGACCCCGCCCGCGGCCGCGCCCGTGACGAAGAACGCCAGGGCGAGGCGCAACTCCGGCGCGCTGGCGTCGGCGAGGCGCGACGAGCCGAAGGCCGCCCGCGCGATCCAGGGGGCCGCCGCCGCGCCGACCGCCGTCGCGCCGACATGCCAGACGGGCGAGCGGACGTTCGCGGCCTCGCCGATCGCGGCCACGATGAAAAGCGGCGCGGCGCAGACCACGACCGCGGACGTCCAGACGAAACGCATGAGTTCGGCCGCCTCGCGCGCCGCCGCCGGATCAAGATCGGCCTGCGCCAGCGCCTCGACGAGAAAGCCGGCGAAGGCGAAGCTCGCGCGGCGCAGCGCAGGGTCGGCCGCGATCGCGAGCGGCAGGACGAGAAGGGCCGCGCCGACGGCGACGGCGAGGGCGAACATGACGACGAGCGCGCGGCGCAATCCGTCCATGGCCTGACCTTTTTTCGCGCGCTGGCGCGTCGCGCCTTCGGCCCAGGCTGCCCCGAAGTCGGGAGGCCGCCGCGCGACGCCGGGCGTTTGGCGCCGCGCCGGGCCGGCGGCCGCGCCGCTATTCCCGCTCGATGCGGATGAACTGCGGCTTCTCGGCGAGAAATCCGTCGGCGACGGCGGCCTCAAGCGCCTCGCGTAGGGTTTTCTCATGCGTGGCGTAGGTGATGAGGATGACCGGCGCGGTGCCCGCCGGCCCGGCGCCGACGCCCGGGCGCCGGCGCTGCACGATGCTTTCGAGCGAAATGTCGCGCTCGGCGAAGCGGCTCGCGATCGCCGCCGCCGCTCCCGGCCGGTCGAAGGCGCACAGCCGGATGTAATAGCCGCCGAGATGGAGCTGCATCGGCGCGGGTTCGGCGCGGGCGAGGGCGGCCACGGGCAGGCCGAACGGCTTCGAGCGCACGCCGCGCGCGATGTCGGCGATGTCGGCGACGACCGCCGAAGCCGTCGCCTCGCCGCCGGCGCCGGGCCCGACGAGGGTCAGCTCATGCACGGCGTCGGCGTCGATGGTGACGGCGTTGGTCACGCCCATGACCTGAGCGACGGAGGAGGATTTCGGCACCATGGTCGGATGGACGCGCTGCTCGATGCCGTCGGGCGTGCGCCGCGCGACGCCGAGCAGCTTGACGCGATAGCCGAGTTCGTCGGCGGCCTCGAGGTCGGCGAGGCGGATCGATTCGATGCCCTCGACATTGACCGCTTCGGCGTCGATGGCGGTCCCGAAGGCGAGCGAGGTCAGGATCGCGAGCTTGTGGGCGGTGTCGAAGCCGCCGACGTCGAAGGTGGGGTCGGCTTCGGCGTAGCCGAGCCGCTGCGCTTCGGCGAGGCAGTCGGCGAAGCTCAGGCGCTCCTGCTCCATGCGGCTCAGAATATAGTTGCAGGTTCCATTGAGCACGCCATAGACGCGCTCAATCTGATTGCCCGCAAGTCCTTCGCGCAGCGTTTTGACGATCGGAATGCCGCCCGCGACAGACGCCTCGAAGGACAGGGCCGCGCCTTTTTCTTCGGCGAGGCGCGCGAGCCGCAGGCCGTGCTTCGCGAGCAGCGCCTTGTTGGCGGTGACGCAGGACCGGCCCGCGGCGAGCGCCGCCGTCACGGCGTCAAGCGCCGGCCCGTCGGCGCCGCCGATCAGCTCGACGAAAATGTCGACGCCTTCGTGGCGCGCGAGCGCGACGGGATCGTCAAGCCATTCGACGTCCGCAAGATCGACGCCGCGGTCGCGGCCGCGGTCGCGCGCGCTGACGGCGACGACCTCGATGCGCCGCGCCGTGCGGCTCGTCAGCGCGTCGGCCTGGCGTTTGAGAAGGCGGATGACCGAGGCGCCGACCGTGCCGAGGCCGGCGAGGCCGATGCGGAGAGGATTGGACATGTGGCGGGCGAGACCTGTTCAGGCGGGGATCTTCGGCGCTGCTTGCCGCCGCAGGGCGCGGACCTTGCCTTTTTTCGCGCCTGCGATCAAGCTTGCGCGGCGCGTGCGCCGCCCGGGGCCGTTTCGCGCCCCGCGCCGATCCGCGCCGCGCCCTCTCTCGCGCCTTCGCGCGTGCTTTCGCGCGCGCGTGAGCGACGCGCGAGCCCGTGCTCGGTCTTGAGCCAGTGGAACGGACGGGCGATGAGGTCGTAGAGCGCCGCCCAGTTCGCCGCCGACATCAGGAGATAATAGAACGGCAGCAGCGCCAGGAACGGCCAGAGCCCGCCGAGGCCGCGCCGCCGCATGCCGAGCGTCGCGCTCCACAGGATCGAGACCGCGCCGAGCCCGGCGACCGAGGTCCACAAGGTCGCCTCGACGAGCGAGAGCGGCGAATCCGGCCGCGGCGGGCCGAACCGCATGAGGTCGACGACGAGCGCCGCGCCGAAAAAGGGCGAGAGCAGCGGCCCGATCGAAAGATTGACCATCATCAGCGCATAGATGACGACGCCCCTGACGCCGACCTCGCGCCGCAGCCGCGCCGGATCGCGGCTCAGCGTGACGAAGGTCTGCATCCAGCCCTTGGCCCAGCGCCGCCGCTGCCGCAGCCAGGCGCCGAGCCGCGCCGGCGCCTCCTCGCGCGTCGTCGAGACGAAGGTCTCGCAGCGGTAGCCGAACCGCGCCAGCCGCAGGCCGAGATCGGCGTCCTCGGTCACGTTCCAGGCGTCCCAGCCGCTGACGCGGCGCAGCGTCGCGACCCGGAAATGATTCGAGGTGCCGCCGAGCGGGATCGGCCAGCGCAGCCGCGCGAGCCCATGCGTCGCGACGTCGAACAGGGCCGCGTATTCGACGGCGTAGAGGCGCGTCAGCCAGGAATCGTCGACATTGTCGATCGCGAGCTGGGCCTGAAGGCAGGCGACGCGCTCGGGCGTCTCGAGGAAGCGGGCGACGGCGCCGCGCAGCTGCCCGGGGTCCGGCGCGTCCTCGGCGTCGTAGATCGCGACATAGCGGCCCCTGAGCAGCGGCAGCGCGACGTTGAGCGCGCGCGGCTTGGTCTGCGGCGCGCCAGGCGGCGCCGTGACGATTTCATAATGGGGCGGCAGGTCGAGCGCGGCGAGCGCGTCGCGCGTCGCATGGTCATGCGCCTCGACGACGAGCTTCACGTCGAGCTTGGCGCGCGGATAGTCGAGCGCGTCGAGCGAGCGGACGAGCTCGCGCGCCACCCGCGCCTCATTATGCAGGGCGACGACGATCGAATAGGGCGGCAGCAGCCGGTCGTCGACGCGCGCGAGCGGGCGCCCCGCCCGCGGCCTGACGCTGGCGGCGCAGGACGAAAGCCGCAGCATGACGGCGGCGAGAAAGGCGAGCCCGGCGGCGAGCGCATAGGCGCGCGACAGGCCCGGCGTGAGCGCGCCGGCGAGCGCGCAAAGCACGATCAGCCCGACGGCGGCCGCGCATTGCGCCTCGCCCGCCCCGTCGCGCGCGCAGAGCGCGGGGTCGCGCGCGGCGAGCGCGAGGCTCGCATGTTCGGCGATCAGCGGCGCGGCGCGCTCCTGCAGCAGCCGCGACAGCCGCGCGGGCGTCGTCACCACGAGACGGTCGGCGAGATTTTCGCCGCGCGCGCGCCGCCGCAGCAGGCTCGACAGCGTGGCGCCGCCCGGCGCGACGAGCCAGCGCGGCTCGGGCCCCGCGAGCGGCGCGACGCCGGCGAGAATCGACAGCGGCTAGCGGGCGCCGCGGCCGAGCCGCTCGCAGCCGTCGGCGAAGGCGACGCCGAGATGGTCGGCGAGCGCATGGTAGAAAAAGGCGTCGCTGAGGTCGCCCGGCGCGAGCAGCGCCGCCTCGGGCGCGATCGCCTGCGCCTGCGCGAGCGCGGCCGCTTCGGCGAGCCGCAGGGCCGACACGCCGGCCTGGGCGAGAAAGGCGATTTCGGGCGGGCAGGGCGCCGGCGCGCCAAAGTCCTGCGGCGGGACGGCCGGCGAAAGGGCGAAGGACTCGGGTCGCAGCATGGGAAAGCGCCGGCTGACGTCAAGCCCAAGCTATCAATAATGAATTTCCACAGTCAATAGTCGATCGTCAGATAAAAGTCATCCGCCTTGCGCCGCCCACGCGGCGCCCGTCGCCACAAAGGTGAAATAGGCGGGCGTGCGGCCTTCGCGCAGCGCTTTCGCCTCATAGCGCGTGCCCTGCCAGCCTTCCCAGGGGGTCGTCCAGTCGGCGGCCTGCGTCGCGCGCCAGGCGAAATGGGGCGAGCGCAGCACGCGCGCGAGCGTCCAGCCGGCGTTGTCGTCGATGTCGGTCGCAAAGCGCAGCTCGGCGCCCGGCCGCATCGCCCGCGCCAGCCGCGCCAGCGTCGCGTCGGACAAAAAGCGCCGCTTGCGCTGGCGCCGTTTCGGCCAGGGGTCCGGATAGAGCAGATAGACGCCGTCGAGGGCGCGGTCGGGCAGGGCCTCGATCAGGTCGCGCGCGTCGCCTTCATGGAGGCGGACGTTGGCGAGGCCGCGCGCCTCGATCAGGGCGAGCGCCTTGGCCACTCCATTATGAAACGCCTCGCAGCCGATGAAGCCCGCCTGCGGCAGGCGCTCCGCTTCGGCGGCGAGATGCTCCGCGCCGCCAAAGCCGATCTCGAGCCAGAGCTCGCGCGGCGGCGCGCCAAACAGCGCCGCCGGGTCGACCGGCTGCGCGGCGTCGACGGCGAAGCGCGGCAGCGCCTCGCGCATCAGCGCGGCGTGGCGTTCGCGCAGCGGCTTGCCCCGGCGCCGGCCGTGCAGGCCGCCGCCGGGAAGGGCGCGTTCGTCGGTCATGGGGCTTTGGCGCGGCGCGGGCTCAGGCGAGATGCGCGCGCAGCTTGTCGGCGAGATCGGTCTTCTCCCAGGAGAAGCCGCCGTCCGATTCCGGCGCGCGGCCGAAATGGCCGTAGGACGAGGTGCGCGCATAGATCGGCCGGTTGAGCGCCAGATGCTCGCGGATGCCGCGCGGCGACAGGCGCATGGCGTCGCGCAGCGCCGTTTCGAGCCGCTCCTCGGCGACGGCGCCCGTGCCGAAAGTGTCGACATAGATCGACAGCGGCTCGGCGACGCCGATGGCGTAGGCGAGCTGGATCACGCAGCGCCGCGCGAGGCCGGAGGCGACGACGTTCTTGGCGAGATAGCGCGCGGCGTAGGCGGCCGAGCGGTCGACCTTGGTCGGGTCCTTGCCCGAGAAGGCGCCGCCGCCATGGGGCGCCGCGCCGCCGTAGGTGTCGACGATGATCTTGCGGCCGGTGAGGCCGGCGTCGCCGTCAGGGCCGCCGATGACGAACTTGCCGGTCGGATTGACGTGCCAGACGGTCTCCGCGTCGATCCAGCCCTGCGGCAGGGCCGCGCGGATATGCGGCTCGACGATGGTCCGCACGTCTTCGGAGGCGAGCGATTCGTCGAGATGCTGCGTCGAGAGCACGATCTGGGTCACGCCGACGGGCTTGCCGTCGACGTAGCGCACCGTCACCTGGCTTTTCGCGTCGGGGCCGAGCTTGCGCGCGTCGCCCTTGCCGTATTTGCGCTCATAGGCGAGCGTCTCGAGGATCTTGTGGGCGTAATGGATCGGCGCCGGCATGAGCGCCGGCGTCTCGTCGCAGGCGTAGCCGAACATGATGCCCTGGTCGCCCGCGCCTTCGTCCTTGTTGCCGGCGGCGTCGACGCCCTGGGCGATGTCGGCCGACTGCGCGTGGAGCAGGATCTCCATGGCGGCGGTGCGCCAGTGAAAGCCCGCCTGCTCGTAGCCGATGTTTTTGATCGCGCCGCGCGCCGCCTCCTCGATGGTGTCGAGGCTGATCGCGGGGCCGCGCGTCTCGCCGGCGATCACCACCCGGTTGGTGGTGGCGAGCGTCTCGCAGGCGACGCGGATCTCATAGGGGTCCATGCCGGTCCGCTCGCCTTCGCGGAAGTAGAGGTCGACGATCTCGTCGGAGATGCGGTCGCAGACCTTGTCCGGATGGCCTTCGGAAACGGATTCGCTGGTGAACAGGTAATTTTCGCGAGCCATCGGCCCTCCGCCTGATTGAAGGGCCGGCGCCTCGCGCGCCGCCGCGCGGCGCGCCTGTCGAACGACGCTCATCCCGATCCAGTCGCCGCGCGGGCGCAGCGATCCTGCATTGAGATTTCACGGGCGCGTTCTTTTTGTCAAGCGAAACCGGCAATTCCGTTCGATAGACAGAACGCCGGAAACTACCTAATTCTTGAGCTCCCCGACGCGCTTCTCGCCGCGGCGGCCCTCGCCGTCGCTCTGGGCCTCGTCGCCGGCGAGCGCGCAGACGAGATCGACGATCCGCTTGCGGATCTTCGGATCCTGGATGCGCGCGAAGGCCATGTTGAGATGCAGGCCTTCGGCGGTCGACAGAAAATCGGCGACATAGGTCGAGCCGTCGTCGACGGCGCGCGTCGAGGCGGCGGGGGCGGACTCCTCGAAGGACGGCGCGCCCTCGAAAAAGAACGACGGCGGCACGTCGAGCGTGCGCGAGATCTGCTGCAGCCGGCTCGCGCCGATGCGGTTCGCGCCCTTCTCGTATTTCTGGACCTGCTGAAAGGTCAGCCCCAGCGCCTCGCCCAGCTTTTCTTGGCTCATGCCGAGGATGACGCGGCGCATGCGCACGCGGCTGCCGACATGGCGATCGATCGGATTGGGAACTTTTTTGGTCTTTTCCATACTCGCGGTGTGGTCGCTCATAGGCACAGCCATAGTCCATCCAGATGTGAAACTTTATCAGAAATATCCCCGGCCGCACAGATTCGCGTAGAGCGGGTCTGCCGCCTTGTCTGCAACCAGCGGATTATGATAAAAGTCGAATATAATTACATGACAACTATTGCGGGCTTGTCAAATGATCGCCGTCAACTCCGCCGCAAAAAAGCCGCGATTGTGACAAAAACGCCGCCCATCCACAGAAGAAGCCCGGCGACCGCGCCATGGCGGGCGAAAAACGGCGGCGCCGCCGCCTCGGGCAGGGGGCTGCGGATGAGCCCCGCCGCGCCGAGCGGCAGGCTCGACAGGACGCGGCCGTAAGGGTCGGTCACGGCCGAGATTCCGGTGTTGGCGGCGCGCACCAGCGGCAGCCCTTCCTCGATCGCGCGCAGCCGCGCCTGCGCGAAATGCTGGTGGGGGCCGAAGGTGCGCCCGAACCAGCCGTCGTCCGTCACATTGAGGAGGAGTTTTGACGCGGGCGCGCCGGGCTCGGGGTCGGGCAGCGCCTCGCCCGGAAAGATCGCCTCATAGCAGATGAGCGGCGCCATCGGCGGCAGGCCCGGCGCGGTGAGCGCGCGCCGCCCGCCGCCCGCCGAGAATCCCCCCGGCATGAGCACGAACTGGCGCAGGCCGAGCCGCGTGAGCAGCGCCTCGAACGGCAGATATTCGCCGAAGGGGACGAGATGCGTCTTGTCGTAGGTGGCGACGATCCCGTCCTTATGCGTCAGGAGATGGATCGCGTTGAAATAGAGCGGCGGCCCGTCGGGGTCCTCGGGATTTTCCTCGGCGCGCGCCGCGCCCGTCGCCAGCACGGCGCCTTCGGGCAGGGTCGAGGCGATGCGCGACAGCGAGCGTTCGTCGCGCGAGAGAATGAAGGGGAAGGCGGATTCGGGCCAGGCCAGCAGAATGCGGTCGCCCGCCGGCGCGGGTTCGTCGAGGGCCGAAAGGGCGAGATAGCGCGCGACGATGCGGTCGCGGAACTCGGCCCGGAAACTGTCGTCGAGCGCCATGTCGGGCTGCATGACGCGGACTTCGACGCCCGGGACAAAGGCCTCCCGCGCCCCATGGAGCCGGGCCGCGCCGAAGGCGAACAGCGCGAGCAGCGCCGCGCCGGCGAGCCCTGAGGGCCAGAGCCGCCAGCGCCCCGGCCGGTCGGCGAGCGTCGCGGGCGCGCTGAAGATCAGCAGCGCGAGCAGGGTCAGGCCGTGCAGGCCGAAGATGGACGCGCCCTGCGCCAGCCGCAGGTCGGCCGCGAGCGCCATGCCCGGCGCGTTCCACGGAAAGCCCGTCAGCACATGGCCGCGCAGCCATTCGGACAGGGCGAGGGCGCAGGCGAAGGCGCAGACGCGGGCGGGCCCATGCGGCCAGACGAGCGCGGCGAGAAGGAAGCCGAGCGCCGGAAACAGGGCGAGCGCCGCCGGCAGGCCGAGCACGCCGAGCGGCAGCGCCCAGGCGAACTGGTCGGCCTCGACCAGAAAGGCCGCGCCGAGCCACCACAGCCCGGCGACGAAATAGCCGAAGCCCCACAGCCAGCCGATGAAAAACGCCTCGCGCCGGCGCGCGGCGCAGCCGTCGAGGAGCCAGACGGCGGGGACGAGGCTCAGCGCCATCGCCGGCCAGAGGTCGAGCGGGGCGAGGGCGAGCGCGCCGACGGCGCCGGCCGCGAGCGCCAGCAGGCGGCGCCGCAGCCGCGGCCCGCCCGAGACCCAGGCCGCGAGCGCGGCGGCGCGGCGCGCCGGGGCGCTCACGCGGCGGGGCTTTCGGTCGTCATGCGTCGTCGCGGCGGCGCGCTCAGGGCCGGCCCCCGCCGGCGCCGGCGCCGGCCTCCGGCGCTTGCGCCCCCCGGAGCCGCACATGCACCCGCCGGACGCGGCGCGGGTCGGCCTCGACGATCTCGAACAGGAACGGGCCCGCAGCGAAGCTTTCGCCCTGGGCCGGCACATGGCCCGCGCGCGTCGCGATCAGGCCGCCGAGCGTGTCGACGTCCTCGGCGTCGGCGAGCGCGTTGAGGTCCGCGCCGATCGCCTCCGACACGTCCTCGAGCTGGGCCCGCGCGTCGACGAAAAAGCCGCCGCCCGGCGCGGGCTCGATCTTCGGGCTTTCGTCGAAATCATGCTCGTCCTCGATGTCGCCGACGATCACCTCGACGATGTCCTCGATCGAGGCGAGGCCGTCGACGCCGCCATATTCGTCGATGACGAGGGCCATGTGGGTGCGCGTCGCCTGCATCTTCACGAGCAGGTCGATCGCCGGCATGGACGGCGGCACGAACAGGACGGGACGCAGCAGATGCGCCTCGACGATGGGACGCGCGAGATCGGGCAAGGCGGGGTCGGCCGCGGCGGGGCCCGACGAAACGGGCTCGGCGGCGTGCGCGTCCGGCTCGGGCAGGCCGGCCGCGAGATAGGAGACGAGGTCGCGGATGTGGATCATGCCGCGCGGGTCGTCGAGCGTGTCGCCATGCACCGGCAGGCGCGAATGGCCGGCGCTGCGGAAGGCCGCGAGGGCGTCGCGCACGCTGACCTCGATCGGCAGGGCGATGATGTCGGCGCGGGGCACCATCACGTCCTCGACGAGGGTGTCGCGCAGGCCGAGCACGTTCTTGAGCATGGCGCGCTCGCGCGGCGACATGTCGTCGGTTTCGGCGAGCGCCTCGTGCAGCTCGTCGTTTTCCGCCACGCCGCCGCCGAAGACGGCGCGCAGCCGGTCGAACAGGCTCGGTCTGTGACTAGGTCGGTCCGCGCCGGATTCCGCGGCCGGACTGTCGCGTTCGCTCATGATCGTGGTCATCGCTCTTTGGATTGGGCCTCCCGCTCCGCGCGCGATTCGGCGCAAGGTTCGGCATAGGGGTCGGCGATCCCGAGCCGCGCCAGCGCGGCGCGCTCGGCCTGCTCCATCTCCTCGGCCTCTTCGTCGTCTTCATGGTCGTAGCCGAGAAGATGCAGGAAGCCGTGGACGACGAGATGGGCCGTGTGGTCGGCGAGCGTGCGGCCCGCCTCGCGCGCCTCGCGCGCCGTGGTCTCATAGGCGAGCGCGACGTCGCCGAGGACCAGCGTCGTCGCAGGGTCCTCGCCGCTTGGAAAGGAGAGCACGTTGGTCGGCTTGTCGAAGCCGCGCCAGCGCAGGTTGAGGTTCTGGATGAAGGCGTCGTCGCAGAAAAGAAGGCTCGTCTCGGCGCCGTCGGCGATCGGGGCTCCGGTCTCGGCGAGCGCGGCGGCGATCGCCCGCTCGGCGAGACTCTGCGGGTCCTCGAGCTCGCCCCAGCCCGCCGCCTCGACGGAGACTTCGATCGTCGCGGTCATCGCCTCGGCTTTTCGCGGGACGGCTCGGCGTCCTGGCCATGATGGGCGGACTCATAGGCGCCGACGATGCGGCGCACGAGGTCGTGCCGCACCACGTCGCCCTCGCGGAAGACGACATGGCCGACGCCTTCGAGGCCGGCGAGCAGGCCGATCGCCTCGGAGAGGCCGGACCTCTGCCCCGGCGGCAGGTCGGTCTGGGTCGGGTCGCCCGTGACGATCATGCGCGAGTTCTCGCCAAGGCGCGTCAGAAACATCTTCATCTGCACGGAGGTCGCGTTCTGCGCCTCGTCGAGCAGGACGCAGGCGTTCGACAGGGTGCGCCCGCGCATGAAGGCGAGCGGGGCGACCTCGATCATGCCGGTCTGCATGCCGCGCTCCAGCATGCGCGGGTCCATGAAGTCGGCGAGCGCGTCGAAGATTGGCCGCAGATAGGGGTCGACCTTGTCGCGCATGTCGCCCGGCAGGAAGCCGAGCCGTTCGCCGGCCTCGACGGCGGGCCGCGACAGGATGAGGCGCTCGACCGCGCCCTGTTCGAGCAGCAGCACGGCGTAGCCGACGGCGAGCCAGGTCTTGCCGGTGCCGGCCGGGCCTTCGGCGAAGGTCAGCTCGCAGCGCTTCAGCGTGCGCAGATAAAGATCCTGCGCGGCGTTGCGGGCGCGCACGGGGCCGCGCCGGCGCGTGCCGATCTGCTCGAAGGCGATGCGCCCGAGCTCGGCGTCCTTGGGAAACAGGCTGCCCTGCAGCGCGCTTTCCTGCACCGCGCCGTCGACGTCGCCGAGCGTCAGCGCATGGCCGGAGCCGACGCGCTTGTAGAGGTTTTCGAGGGCGAGCCGCGCCTGCTCGCAGGCCTCGGCCGGTCCCTTCAGCGTGACGAGATTGCCGTTCGCGATGGCGACCACGCCGAGCCGCCGTTCGAGCCGCGCGAGATTCTGGTCGTAATGGCCGAACACGAGCGAGGCGAGGCGGTTGTCCTCGAAGGCGAGGTTGACCTCGGCCGGCGCGCCGTCGCCGGGGCCGCGGCGCGCCTCGGGGCGCGCGGCGAAGGTCGGGGCGAGCGGCGCGCCGGGGCGCTCGAAAGGCGCGCGGTCGGAGGGCTTCATGCGGCTCCCCGTCGCGCGGCGCGCTCAGGCGCCCGAACCTCGCCCGGGGCGACGAGGCGCCCATAGAGAGAATTCGGGCCGGCGGCCATGATCTCGACCTCGACGCAGGCGCCGACGAGCCCGGCCCCGCCTTCAAAATGGACGGCCTGCAGATAGGGCGTCTTGCCGGCGGCCTGGCCTTCGTGGCGGCCGCGCTTTTCGACCAGAACCGCCAGCCTGCGCCCGACCATGGACCGGTTGAAGCTCTGGCGCTGCTCCTCGAGCAGGGCCTGAAGCGCATGCAGGCGGCGCGACTTGACGTCTTCGTCGATCTGGTCGGCGCGTTCGGCGCCGGGCGTGCCGGGGCGCGGCGAATATTTGAACGAAAAGGAGGCGGCGAAGCCGACCGCCTCGATGAGCGCCAGGGTGTCGGCGAAATCCGCCTCCGTCTCGCCGGGGAAGCCCGTGATGAAGTCGGAGGAAAGCGCGAGATCCGGCCGCCGCGCCCTGACCCGCGCGACGAGATCGAGGTAGGCCCCGGCGGTGTGGCGCCGGTTCATCGCCTTGAGCACGGCGTTCGAGCCGGACTGCACGGGCAGGTGCAGATAGGGCATCAGCTGCGGCAGCGTCGCATGGGCCTCGATCAAATCGTCGGCCATGTCGTTCGGGTGGCTCGTGGTGTAGCGGATGCGGGCGAGCCCCGGCAGGCGCGCGAGCTCGGCGCAGAGCCCGGCGAGCGAGACGGCGCGCCCGCCCGGCCCCTCGCCATGATAGGCGTTGACGTTCTGGCCGATCAGGGTCAGCTCGCGCACGCCTTCGTCGAGGAGCGCCTTCGCCTCGTCGAGCACGGCCGCGACGGGCCGCGAGAACTCGGCGCCGCGCGTGTAGGGCACGACGCAGAAGGAGCAGAATTTGTCGCAGCCCTCCTGAACCGTGAGAAAGGCCGAGACGCCGCGCCGCCGCGTCGCCGCCGCGGGCGGGGGCGGCAGGAAGCCGAACTTGTCCTGCGCCGGGAACTCGGCCTCGACCACCCGCGCGCCCTCGCCGGCGCGGCGCAGCAGTTCAGGCAGGCGATGATAGCTCTGCGGCCCGACGACGACGTCGACCGCGCTCTGGCGGCGCTGGATCTCGGCGCCTTCGGCCTGGGCGACGCAGCCGGCGACGACGATCTGCGGCGCAAGCCCCTCGCGGGCGCGCGCGGCCTTGAGGTCGCGCAGCCGGCCGAGCTCGGAAAAGATCTTTTCCGAGGCCCGCTCGCGGATGTGGCAGGTGTTGAGGACGATGACGTCCGCGCCTTCGGGCGTCTGCGTCTCCTCATAGCCTTCTGCGCCGAGGAGGTCGCTCATGCGCTGGGCGTCATAGACGTTCATCTGGCAGCCGAAAGACTGGATGAAGAGTTTGCGCGAAGGGGCCGCCGCGTCCGGGCCGGGCGCGGCCTCGCCCCGCGCGACATCCAGCCCCGTCTTCGCTTCGCCGGCGTCTGACATCATCCCCCGATCTTCGAGCCGCGTCGCGCGGCGCTTGTCGTCCATCGTCCGTTCCGCGCGGTCCGTTTGAGCGGCGCGCCCTCAAGATGTGTCGCGCAGTTAAGGGGCGAAGTCCAGCCGCATCAGGAGCGCCGTCGCCGGCGCGGCGCCTTCCTTGCGGTAATAGGCTTTCCGTTCGGCGATTTGATGAAAGCCGGCCGCGGCGTAAAGCGCCTTCGCCGCCGCGTTCGAGGCCTCGACCTCGAGGAACAGCTTCGCGCAGAATCGCGCGCGAAGGCGCGGCAGATGCGCGCGCAGCAGCGCGGCCCCGAGGCCGGCGCGGCGGCGCTCGGGCGCGACGGCGATGGTGAGAATCTCGGCCTCGTCGGCGGCGACGCGCGACAGGAGCATGCCGCAAAGCCGGCCGTCCGGCTCGACGGCGGCGTCGGCGCCGTCGGCCACGACCTCGGCCGTGGTCAGAAGCTGCTCGAAATCCGCTTCGCCCCAGAAAAACGCGAAGCTGCGTTCGTGCAGGCGCGCGCAGTCGGCCGCGCGCTCCGAGCCGATCGGGCGCAGGGCCGGCGCGACGCGCGCGAACATCCTGTGCATCGACTGGCTCATCGAGGCGCCGAGCCCGCGCACGCCGCCCGCGCCGGCGACGCCCGCGCGACTCTTGTCGGACGCCGGCCCGGTCACGGCGCGGCGCTCTCCGGCGCGGCGTCGGGCTCAGAGCCTCGGGCCTCAAAGCCCCGGCTGCGCCGCTCAAAACCTCGGGCTGCGCCGGGCTGGGGCTTGGCGTCGGCGGCCTTCAGATAGAGCGGGCGCGGCGGCGCGAGCGCGGGGTCGGCGAGCAGGCCGAGCCTTGCGACGAAGCGGACGTCGGGCGCGAGCACGCCATGCACGGCCGCGGCCGGCGCGCCGCGCCGCTCGAGCTCGACGCCGAGCAGCTCGGCGCCGAGCCCACGACGCGCACCAGCGGCTCGATCTCGCCCGTCTCTGGGCCGAGCCCGAGGCCATGGCGGCGCAGCGCGGCGTCGGCCGCGGCGAGTTCGGCCGCGGCCGCGGCGAGCGGCGCGAGGCGCGGCGGCGACAGCGCCCGCCCGCCCGGCTCGAATCCGGCGAAATAGATCTGGCCGTGGCGCGCGTCGATGGCCACCGCGACGATCTCGGGGCGGCGCTCCATGATGAGGGGCGCGGCGAGCGCCGCGAGCGTCGAGACGCCGACCACCGGAATGTCGCAGGCGAGGCCGATGGCGCGCGCCGCCGCGAGGCCGACGCGCAGGCCGGTGAAGGAGCCGGGCCCGACCGAGACCGCGACGCGCGCGAGCGCCGGAAAACCGCCCTCGACGCGGGCCATGACGCGGTCGACGAGCGGCAGCAGGGCCTCGGCGTGGCCGCGCTCCATCGGCAGGCTCTCGACCGATTCGAAGAGATCGGCCGCGTCGTCATAGACGCAGGCCGAGGCCGCCCGCAGGGCGGTGTCGACGGCGAGGATCTTCATGAGGCGCGGCTCCGCGGGGCGGGGCCCTGGTCCCGCGCCCCCGCCGTCGCGGAACGTTCAGACGGATTCGACGGCCCTGACATCCGGCACATAATGTTGGAGGAGATTCTGCACGCCGTGCTTGAGCGTCGCCGTCGAGGACGGGCAGCCCGAGCACGAGCCCTTCATGGCGAGATAGACGGTGCCGTCGCGGAAGCCGCGGAAGCGGATGTCGCCGCCGTCATTGGCGACCGCCGGGCGCACATGGGTCTCGATCAGCTGCTTGATGGCGTCGACGGTCTCGGCGTCTTCGGCCGCGAAGAACTCGGGCTCGGCGTCTTCGGCCGAGACCTGCGCCTCGGGGGTCAGCAGCGGCTCGCCCGACAGATAATGCTCCATGATCGCGCCGAGCGCCGCGGGCTTCAGCTCGCTCCAGTCCTCGCCGTCGCTCGTCACCGAGATGAAGTCGCGGCCGAAGAACACGCCCCTGACGCCGCCGAGGGCGAACAGCCGCTCGGCGAGCGGCGACTGGCGCGCGCCGGCGGGGTCGCGCATGTCGAGCGTGCCGGCGCTCATCACCGGGCGCCCGGGCAGGAATTTCAGCGTCGCGGGGTTGGGGGTCGATTCGGTTTCAATGAACATCGGTCTCTCCGAACGTCCGGTTCAAGGCCGGAGCTCTCGCGCGGACGCCGGCGCGGACGGGAGTCGTCCGGTCGGCGGAGTCGCGCCTCGTCAGGGCCCGGAGGCGGCGCGTCGGCGTCGGCCCGGGGCGCGGCCCGCTTTGGTCATGAGCCGGCGGCGCCAGGGAAAGATAAGCGTTCGCAACGCGCAAAGCGAGCCCGACGCGGGGCGCGGAGGCGCGGATACGGGAAGGAACGTCTGGAAATTTGGGGCGCGGCCCGCCTTTGGCGGAAATCTAGCGGACGATGACGCGCTCGGGGCCTTCGTTGAGGCGCAGCCGGCCGGACATGGGCGCGAGCCCCGACGCCGGCGCCGCGGACTCGCCCGCGTTGACGCGCATCGCGTTGTGCTCGCCCGGAACGTCGGAGAGCGAGCCGCGCCGCGCGCCGAACCCGACGCGGACATGGCCGCCGACCCACATGCAGGCCGAGCCTTCGGCCGTCGCGGCGTAGCCCGGGCCATATTCGGCCTCGCACCGGCTGAAGCCGCGCTTCTCCTCTCCGGCGTGCGCCGCGCCGGCGCAGGCGAGCAGTCCGGCGCAGAGGCCGGCGGTCAGCAGGAGTTTGGCATCGCGCGCGGTCATGAAAGGTCCTGCGGTTTCGCCCAAGGTCGAGCCGTCTCCGAATTCTTCCTACTTTGAGGCGATTTGATGGTCCGTTAACGAAAGCGCGGCTATTTCCGCCCGAGCGCGCGTCTTTCGCGCCACAGCGGCGCGCCGCATTTCCGCCATGTTTTGCGCAGGGCGGGGCAGGGAGCGTTGCGCGCGGCCTATGCGCCCGGCGGCCCGCCCGCGCCCCAGTCGCCGAGCGTCGCCTGCGTCAGCGCGAGCGCCGCCACCGCCGCCGTGTCGGCGCGCAGGACGCGCGGCCCGAGCGAGATCCGCACCGCCTGCGGCAGGGCGAGCAGCGCCGCCCGCTCCTCGTCGGCGAAGCCGCCCTCGGGGCCGATCAGCACGGCGAGCTTCGGGACTTCGCCCGAAGCGCGTTCGCGCGCGCCTTCCGCGCCGGCGAGGCGCCGCGCCGCCGCCCGCAGGGCTCCCGCGGCGTCATGGGCGTCGGCGTCCTCGTCGCAGAACACCAGCAGGCGGTCCGGCGGCCAGTCGGACAGGACGTCGCCGAGGCGGCGCGGCGGCGCGATTTCGGGAATGGACAGGACGCCGCATTGTTCGGCGGCCTCGACGGCGTTCGCTTTCATGCGCTCCAGATTGACCCGCTCGGCTTGCGTGCGCCTTGTCAGCACCGGCCGCAGCCCGCCCGCGCCCATCTCGACCGCCTTCTGGACCATATAGTCGAGCCGGGCGTGCTTGAGCGGCGCGAAAAGATAATGCAGCGACGGCGCCGCCGGCTGGGCGCGCAGGCGCTCCAGGGCTTCGAGCGCCGCGCCCCTGCGGCCCTCGGCCGCAAGGCGCGTGCGCCATTCGCCGTCGGCCCCGTTGAAGGCCAGCGTCTCGTCGCCGTCGCGCAGGCGCAGCGCGTTGCGCAGGTAATTGACCTGGCCGGGCGCGAGCGCGACCCGCGCGCCGGCGCAAAGCGGGGCCTCGACATAAAGGCGCGGCGCGGAAAAATCGTAGCGGGCCATCTCGAATCCTGACGGCCGCGGAACGGGCCTCGAGGGGCCGCGGCCGGCCCGGCTTGCGCGTAACCCTGCGTCTTTGCTATTGAGCGGCCTGCGGAAGGCCGCACGCGCCGCGCGCAAAGGCGCGGCCCGGCGCGGTCGACGGGCGCGGCCGCGGCGCCAGCGACGCGAAAGGCTCCTGACGATGATGGCGAATAAACGTCTTCGCGACGGCCGTAAAGCGCGCCGGCCGGTTTTCGGCGGCCTCGCCCTCGCCCTCGCCCTCGCGCCGCTCCTTGCGGCGCAGGCGCGCGCGATGGACTGCAACGCGGACATCGCCGCCCTCACCAAGAAGCGCCAGGGCGTGATCGACCAGCTCAACGCCATCGCCAAGGGCAACAAGGGCCAGCTCGACCCTGTCGCGGCCTGCCCCAAGCTCAAGACCCTCGTCGCCGTCGAGCGGCAGCTTGCGGATTATTTCACCAAGAACAAGGACTGGTGCAACGTCCCCGACAACGCCGTCGAGAACATCTCGCAGAGCGCCCAGAAGTCGAGTTCGGTCGCCAATCAGGCGTGCAAGATCGCCGTGCAGATGAAGCGGGCGCAGGAGCAGCAGGCGACCGGCGGGGGCCTGCCGCCGGCGCAGAAGCTGCCGACCGGCCCGCTCTAGACGGGAGCGCGGCGTGACGCCGACCGAAGGCGCGCCGGCGCCGCTGCCCGACGCCGTCGAAGATCCGCTGCTCTTCCGGCTCGCGCCGAAATCCTGGGCGCCCTATCTCCAGCTCGCCCGTCTCGACCGGCCGATCGGCTGGCAGCTTCTGCTGCTGCCCTGCTGGCAGTCGAGCGCGCTGGCCAGCGCCTCGGCCGGCGCCGCGCCGCGCTGGGCGGATTTCGCCCTGTTCTTCGTCGGCGCGATCGCCATGCGCGGGGCGGGCTCGACCTATAACGACATCGTCGACCGCGACATCGACGCGCGCGTCGAGCGCACGCGCGCGCGCCCGATCCCGGCGGGCCGGGTCTCGACGAAGGCGGCCGCCGCCTTTCTCGCCCTGCAGTGTCTGGTCGGGCTCTGCGCGCTTTTGAGCTTCAACGGCTTTGCGATCGCGCTCGGCTTCGCCTCGCTTGCGATCGTCGCGGCCTATCCGTTCATGAAACGCGTGACCTTCTGGCCGCAGGCGACGCTCGGCGCGGCCTTCGCCTGGGGCGCGCTGATGGGCTGGGCGGCGGCGTTCGGCGCGCTCGCGCCGGCGCCCGTCCTGCTCTACGCCGGCGCGATCTGCTGGATCATCGGCTATGACACCATCTACGCCCTGCAGGACGTGAAAGACGACGCCGTGATCGGCGTCGGCTCGACCGCGCGGCTGTTCGGCGACCGCGTGGTCGAGGCGGTCGGGGCTTTTTACGCGGCGGCCGTTCTGCTGGCGGGCGGCGCGCTCTACGCCGCCGGCGTCGGCGGCTTCGCGGCGCTGGGGCTGTGCGCCTACGGGGCGCATCTCGGCTGGCAGGTCGTCCAGCTGAAAAAGGGCGGCGGCGCGCAGGCGCCGGGCGCGCTGGCGCTGTCCCTGTTCCGCTCCAACCGCGACGCGGGCGCGCATCTGGCGCTGGGCCTGATCGCCGAGGCGGCGAGCCGCGCGCTCGCCGGCGGCTGAGGCCGCGTCCGCACGCTCGCGCTTCGCCGGCGCGGCCTAAAAATAGTTTTCGAGAGAAATCGGCGCGAAGCCCGCGCGCTCCATCTCGACGACGAAGGCGACCGAGCGTGCGATCAGCCGGTCGCGCCGCGAAATGCCCGTGAGCTCGGCGTTGGGAGAGGCGACGATCTCGCAGATCTCGGCGCCCCTGGCGACCGCCGCGCCGTCGCGGGCGATGCCGCGCACGCGGCCGGAGCAGGGCGCAATCGCCGGCGTCGCGCCGACCACGCCGACGACGTCGCCGATCAGCACGCCGTCGCCGATCAGCTTCTGGCCCTTGAACATCCCATGGACCGGCGCGAGCGCGAGCCGTCCGTCGGCGAAGCGCCGGTCGATCTCGGAGTCGCCGCCTTCGAGCGGGCCCTGGCGGATGACGCCGCCGGGATCGCGCGCGCCGATGTCGATCAGCACGTCGCAATTGGCGCCGGCCACATAGCGCGGCCCGAGACCGATGGTGAGGTCGGCGAGGTGGCGCAGCCGTTCGGCCGGCAGCGTTTCGTCGGACCGGGCGTCGACGATGATGTCCCACGGCCAGCGCGTGCTCACGTCGTCGAAGGCGTGCCACAGGATCGGCACGGCGACGCCGCTCTTGAGCGAGGCCAGGAAGTCGCGGGTCTTGTCGGCGCGGCGCGCCTCGACGCCTTCAAACGCATAGGCGCCGTCGAACCAGGCGTCGGCGAAGGACATCCGGCGGCGGATGGTCTGCGGCGGCGAAGGCTGGTGGATCGCCACCGCATGGCCGGCGAGATGAAGCTTGCGCGCGACTGCTGACGCAAGCTCGTCCATGCCGAGCACCAATATTGAGGCGTCCTCGCTCATATGCCGGTCTCTGGAGAAGTCGACGCGGATTTTGGCAGCAACGCGTGAGGATTGCAACAGTTCGCCTTAGAACAATCGTCGCGGCGCCATGTTTTTGAGCGATTACAAACTGCCGCGAGGCCCGCCGCCGCTGCGCGAATCTAGGCCGTGACGCGGTCGCGCGCGCCGATCCAGGCTTCGAGATCGCGCGCCGCGCGCGCGCCGAGCGCGGCTTTCCTCAGCGCCGCCTTCTGCGCGCCGCGCAGACGCCGGCCCTCCGTGCGCGGCAGGGCCTCGTCGAGCGGCGGAAACAGGCCGAAATTGACGTTCATCGGCTGGAACGAGCGCGGCCCGGCGTCGATCGTCACGACATGGCCGGCGACGATATGGTTCAGCAGCGCGCCGAGCGCGGTCGTCGCCGGCGGCGGCGAAAAGCTTTCGCCGCGCCGCTCGGCCGCCGCCATGCGCCCGACCATCAGCCCGACCGCGGCGCTCTCGACATAGCCTTCGCAGCCGGTGATCTGGCCGGCGAAGCGCAGCCGCGGCTGCGCCTTGAGCCTGAACTGCGCGTCGAGCAGCTTCGGCGAATTGAGAAAAGTGTTGCGGTGCAGCCCGCCGAGCCGCGCGAATTCGGCCCGCTCAAGCCCGGGAATGGTCCGAAACAGCTCGACCTGCGCGCCATGCTTCAGCTTGGTCTGGCAGCCGACCATATTATAAAGCGTGCCGAGCGCATTGTCCTGCCGCAGCTGGACCACCGCGTAGGGCTTGACCGTCGGGTCATGCGGGTTGGTGAGGCCGACCGGCTTGAACGGGCCGTGCCGCAGCGTCTCGGGGCCGCGCTCGGCCATCACCTCGATCGGCAGGCAGCCGTCGAAATAGGGCGTCGTCTCGAACGCCTTGAATTGCGTCTTCTCGCCGGCGATCAGCGCGTCGACCAGGGCGTGATACTGCTCGCGGGAGAGCGGGCAGTTGACATAGTCGGCGCCCGTGCCGCCAGGGCCCGCCTTGTCGTAGCGCGACTGCATCCAGGCCGTGCCCATGTCGATCGTGTCGAAATGCACGACCGGCGCGATGGCGTCGAAAAAGGCGAGCCCTTCCTCGCCGGTCAGCGTCGCGACCGCCTCGGCGAGCCCCGCCGAGGTGAGGGGCCCCGTCGCCACGATCACGCTGTCCCAGTCGTCGGGCGGAAGCCCCTCGACCTCCTCAAGCCTGATCTCGACCCGCGGCTCGGCCTCGAGCGCCGCCGTCACCTCGCGCGAAAATCCGTCGCGGTCGACGGCGAGCGCGCCGCCCGCGGGCAGCTTGTTGGCGTCGGCGCAGGCCATGACCAGCGAGCCGAGGCGGCGCATTTCGCGATGCAGCACGCCGACGGCCGAGGCCGCCGGATCGTCGGCGCGAAACGAGTTCGAGCAGACGAGCTCAGCGAAGCCGCCGGTGCGATGCGCCGGCGTCTGGCGCGCCGGGCGCATCTCATGCAGCACGACGCGGACGCCGGCCCTGGCGAGCTGCCAGGCGGCCTCCGAGCCGGCGAGGCCGGCGCCGACGATATGGACGGGATGTTCGCTCATGCGGGCTATGTAGGGCGAGTTTCTCCTCAGGTCACGACAATATGGCCGGCGAGCCCCGCCGCGCAGCGCGCCGGCGTGAGCGACAGCAGCGCCCAGCGGCCGGGCGCGCCGGCCGCGAAGGCGACGCGCTTCGTGCGGCCGGGCGGCACCAGCACGCAGTCGCGCCAATAGGGCTCCCAGCCGTCGTCGAGATCGTGCAGCAGGCGCATGTGATGCCCGCGCAGATGGATCTGCTGCGCGAGCGGGCTCCGGTTGACGAGCGCGAGCGTGGCCGGGGCGCCGCTTTTCAGCGTCAGCACGGGCTTCGCCGCGAAGGGCGCGTCGAGCGCGCCGTTGACGCGCCACAGCAGCGGCGTTCCGTCCGGCGCGCGGCCGGGCGTCGCGGCGGGTTCGATCACGAAATCGGCCCGCTTCGCCGCCTCGAGCTTTATGCGCGCAGGGAGCAGGGGGTCGAGGGGCAGGGACGGGACGGGCGGGCGGGCCGGCAGGGGCTCGCCTTCGGCCCTGAGGCTGACGAGGGGCGCCTGCGCGCCGTCCTCGGTCTTCATGAGGACGCGCGCCGTCTCGCCCGCGCCCGGCATGTCGAAAAAAATGTCGAAGCGGGCGCCGGGGCCGACCGGGATCGAGCGGCGCGCCGGCTCGAAGGCGGCGTTGGCCGGAACGCCGTCGACCGCGACGACCATCGGCTTCGTCCCCTCGAACGCCGCCACGAAGACGCGCGCGGCGGCCATCGAGACGAGCCGCAGCCGGACGCGGGCGTTGGGCCTGGCTGAAAATTCGAGCGGGGCCGGCGCGCCTTCGACCGTGACGAGCCGTTCGCCCGCGCCCGCCGCCGCCTCGGGCCCTGGCGAAAAATCCGGGTCGAGCCCGCCGCCCGCGGCGAGGCGCCAGTCCGCGACGACCGCGACCAGCTCGCGGTCGGCCTGCGGCGGCGCGTCTTCGTCGACGATGAACGCGCCATAGAGGCCGCGGCCGAGCTGCTCGGCCGCCGTCGGCGCGAACAGCGGCCTGTAGGCGAACAGCCCGGCGCGGCGCGGCGTGAAGGAAAGGTCGAAGGCGTCTCCCGGCGCGATCGGCTTTTGCGTCAGCGGCGCGACGCCGTCCTGCGGATTGGGAAGCGCGAGGCCCAGAAAGCCGAAGCTCGCCGGCTGCGCGAGGGCGTTGGCGAAGGCGAGCCTCATCGGCGCGCCGGCCCTTGCGCGCAACAGCGGGGCGGGCGTCGCGCCGTTGAAGGCGAAGGCCTCGATCTCGGGCCCGGGCGCGGGGCCAAGGCGCAGCCTCTGCGGCCGGGCTTCGAGCCGCGCGGCGCTTTCGGGCGCGGCGCGCGCCTCGAACAGGGCGAGAGAGAGGCCGGCCCCGAGAAGGAGGCCGCGGCGGCTGAGCTCGGTCATCGGCGTTCCGGGAGCGCTGGCGGGGCGGGGGCGCGGAAAAATGCGCGCCGGCGATTCTTGCCGGCCCGCGGCGCGATTGCCAACCCCGGGCTGCGGCCGTAAAACACGATTTTTGGTGCGCCGGGAACCGGCGATTGCTATAGAGCGCTCCCCATGGCCCGCCTCGCACGCGGGCGCGCGGGCGTGGCGGAACTGGCAGACGCGCCGGATTTAGGTTCCGGTGGTGAAAATCGTGGGGGTTCAAGTCCCTCCGCCCGCACCATTTTCAACCCGTTCGATCGAGGGCCGCGGCGAGGGCCGCGCAGGCGATAAAGAGGAAAAGGCTGGTCAGACGATGCAAGTTACGGAAACCCTTTCGCAGGGCCTGAAGCGCGAGTTCCAGGTCGTGCTTCCCGCGGCCGACCTCGCGAGCCGCCTCGACAGCCAGCTCGCCGAGATCCGGGCGAAGGCCCGCATCAACGGGTTCCGTCCGGGCAAGGCGCCGATCTCCTTCCTGAAGAAGCTTTACGGCCGCTCGGTGATGGCCGAGGTGGTGCAGGAGGCCGTCAACGAGGCGCATCGCAAGATCGTCGAGGACAATGCGCTGCGTCCCGCCGCCGAGCCGAAGATCGACTTTCCCGGCGCGCAGGACGATCTCGAGAAGGCGTTCGACGCCAAGGGCGACTTCGCCTTCACCGTGGCGCTCGAAGTGCTGCCGAAGATCGAGGTCGGCGCGCTCGACGACGTCGAGATCGAGCGTCTCGTCGCCGTCGCCGAGGAGGCCGAGGTCGAGGTGGTGCTGAACCGCCTCGCCGAACAGGCGCGCCCCTATCAGCCGAAGGCCGAGGGCGCCTTCGCCGAAATGGGCGACAAGGCGACGATCGACTTCGTCGGCAAGCTCGACGGCGAGGCTTTCGAGGGCGGCTCGGGCGAGGGCGTCGACCTCGTGCTCGGCTCCGGCAGCTTCATCCCCGGCTTCGAGGAGCAGATCGAGGGCCTCATCGTCGGCAACTGGCGCACGGTCGCGGTCACCTTCCCGGCCGATTATTCGGCCGCCCATCTCGCCGGCAAGCCGGCCACGTTCGACGTGACGCTGAAGGCGCTGGCCGCGCCGGGCGCGACGACGCTCGACGACGAGTTCGCCAAGACCTACGGCTTCGAGGGGCTCGACGGCCTGAAGGACTCGATCAGGACCAACATCGAGCGCGACTACGCCGCCGCCTCGCGCCGCAAGTGGAAGCGCGCCCTGCTCGACGCGCTCGACAGGAAATACGCCTTCGACCTGCCGGAAGGGCTCGTCGGGCGCGAGTTCGAGACCATCTGGCGCCAGGTCGAGGCCGAGCAGGCGGCCTCCGGCCGCACCTATGAGGACGAGGGCACGACCGAGGAGGCGGCCAAGGCCGACTATCGCAAGATCGCCGAGCGGCGCGTGCGGCTCGGGCTGCTGCTCGCCGACATCGGCGACGCCGCCGGGGTCAAGGTCGAGGACCAGGAGGTCGGCCAGGCGCTCGTCGAGCGGGCCCGCTCCTTCCCCGGCCAGGAGAAGATGATCTGGGATTACTACCGCAAGAATCCGGCGGCGCTCGCCGAGATCCGCGCGCCGCTTTACGAGGAAAAGGTCGTCGACCACATCCTGACCCTCGTCAAGGTGACCGACCGGACCGTGCCCAAGGACGAGCTGCTCGCGCCCGAGCCCGACGAGGACGAAGCGGCGAAGCCCGCCGCCGCCGAGACGCAGGCCCAGGACGCCTGACGGATCGGGACGCCTGACGGATCGGGACGCCTGACGGCTGGCGGCGCCTGAGGGCTGGCGGCGCGGCCGGGGCCTGCGTCCCGGCTGGACCGGAACTTGCGTCGCGGCCGGCGCTCCTTATCTCAGGGGCCGGACGGCCCTTGCGCAGATCGAGGCGGGCGCCGCGGACAGCGGCGCCCGCTTTGCTTTGGGCGGCCCGCGACGGGCCGGGCCGGAGAGACTTGGCGGGGCGCGGCGTTTCGATATGCTGCGCCCATTCACGGCGGCCGAAAGGCCGCGGACGCCCGCCGGACGGCCGCAATGGCCGCCCCGCCGCGGCGGCGCCCGCCCGCCGCTTCAAGGGACATGAGGCGCAAGGACATGACGCGTATGCGCGACCGCGATCCGATCGAAGTCTACAACAGCTACCTGATTCCCCAGGTCATCGAGAACACGAGCCGCGGCGAGCGCGGCTTCGACATCTATTCGCGGCTCCTGCGCGAACGCATCATCTTCCTGACCGGCCCGGTCGAGGACCACATGGCCTCGGTGATCATCGCGCAGCTGCTCTTCCTCGAGGCCGAGAACCCCAAGAAAGAGATCGCGATGTACATCAACTCGCCGGGCGGCGTCGTCACGGCGGGCCTCGCGATCTACGACACCATGCAGTTCATCCGGCCGAAGGTCTCGACGCTCTGCGTCGGCCAGGCGGCGTCGATGGGCTCGCTGCTTCTGTGCGCCGGCGAGGCCGGCCAGCGTTTCGCGCTGCCGAACGCGCGCATCATGGTGCATCAGCCGTCCGGCGGCTTCCAGGGCCAGGCCTCCGACATCCTGCGCCACGCCGAGGACATCATGAAGGTCAAGCGCCGGCTCAACGAAATCTACGTCAGGCACACCGGCCGCGACTACGACACGATCGAGAGCACCCTCGACCGCGACCATTTCATGTCGTCCGAAGAGGCGAAGGACTTCGGCATCGTCGACCAGGTGATCACCCAGCGCCCCGACGACGCGGCGGAGCAGCGCAAATCGGCCTGACCGGGCGATCCTGTCACAAGCCGGACCGCGCGCCGCGCGGTCCGGGCGCCGTTCCGTTCCTTTTCGTCCCGCCTTCCTCCCGCCGCGCCGCCTCCCCGCCTCCGCGGCGATCCGCCGCGGCGGGGCGCGCGCCCCTCTGGCGGGTCGGCTTTGGGGCCGGGCCGCAGGCGCCGGCGGACGCGGCGCCGCTGGCGACGGCGCGATCCTTGCTTATATTCCCTTCCAGAATCGGCGGCCTGAGAGTGGCGGCCTGAAACGGCGGCCGGCGCCGGACGCCGAAGGAGAAACCAAATTGGACGCCGGGGTGAAGGTCAGGCCAAGAGGCCTGGCGCCTTGAAGCGGGATCTCGGCCAGGGCGATGTCCGGTTTTTCGCCCGGCTGCGTCGATTTGACGCGTCCTGTCGTCGTTGCGCGCCGGACGCGTCGTCGCCCCGGCGCGTTTTTCCGGGCCTTGCGTCCATGACGGGAACATGATTGCATTTCGTTTCGGGTCGCTATCGGGGGAGAACGAGGCCAAAAAAGGACGGCGGTCCGCCTTGGCGGCCGTTGCGCCGGACGACGCGCCGCAGGGCCGGGCTCAGGCCAGTCTCCGCGGCGTCCTCATCAGCACAGCCGGGCGTCGCGCGAGATCCCGGCCGATCGGAGACTATCCATGACCAAGGTTGGCGGCGGCGACGCGAAAAACACGCTCTACTGTTCGTTCTGCGGCAAGAGCCAGCATGAAGTCCGCAAGCTCATCGCCGGCCCGACCGTGTTCATCTGCGACGAATGCGTCGAACTGTGCATGGACATCATCCGCGAGGAGAACAAATCCTCGCTGGTGAAAAGCCGCGACGGCATTCCGACCCCGCGCGAGATCTGCAAGGTCCTCGACGACTATGTCATCGGCCAGCCCCAGGCCAAGCGCGTGCTCTCGGTCGCCGTGCACAACCACTACAAGCGGCTGAACCACGCGACCAAGCACAACGACGTCGAGCTCGCCAAGTCGAACATCCTGCTGATCGGCCCGACGGGCTCGGGCAAGACCCTGCTCGCCCAGACGCTCGCGCGCATCCTCGACGTGCCCTTCACCATGGCCGACGCCACCACGCTGACCGAGGCCGGCTACGTCGGCGAGGACGTCGAGAACATCATCCTGAAGCTGCTGCAGGCCTCCGACTATAATGTCGAGCGGGCGCAGCGCGGCATCGTCTACATCGACGAGATCGACAAGATCTCGCGCAAGTCCGACAATCCGTCGATCACGCGCGACGTCTCGGGCGAGGGCGTGCAGCAGGCGCTGCTCAAGATCATGGAGGGCACGGTCGCGTCGGTGCCGCCGCAAGGCGGGCGCAAGCATCCGCAGCAAGAATTCCTGCAGGTCGACACGACCAACATCCTGTTCATCTGCGGCGGCGCTTTCGCCGGGCTCGAAAAGATCATCTCCATGCGCGGCAAGGGCACCTCGATCGGCTTCGGCGCGACCGTCCAGGCGCCCGACGACCGCCGCACCGGCGAGGTGTTCCGCAAGGTCGAGCCCGAGGATCTGCTGAAGTTCGGCCTGATCCCCGAGTTCGTCGGCCGCCTGCCGGTGATCGCCACGCTCGAGGACCTCGACGAGGAGGCGCTGAAGAAGATCCTGACCGAGCCGAAGAACGCGCTCGTCAAGCAGTACCAGCGCCTGTTCGAGATGGAGAACACCGAGCTCACCTTCCAGGAGGAGGCGCTGAACGTTGTCGCCAAGAAGGCGATCGAGCGGCGCACCGGCGCGCGCGGCCTGCG
>NZ_JBGAHM010000039.1:0-27906 GCF_044226135.1 Methylocella sp.
AGGGCGAGGGCGCGGCCTCGGCCTGCCGCGCGGCGCTCGCCGCGTCCGGCGCCCGATTCGAGCCGGCCGCGCCCGGGCCGCGGCAGGAGCCCGGATGCGCCGTCGACGATCCCGTGCGGCTCGAAAGCCTCGCCCTGCGCGACGGCGGGCGGGCCGGGCTGCCGGGGCGGCCGACGCTCGACTGCGCGGCGGCGCAGGTTCTGGCGACTTATGTCTCGGACGCCCTCGCCCCGCTGGCGAAGGGTCTGTTTGGGGCCGATCTCGCGGCGCTCGAGACGGGTCCGGGCTTTTCCTGCCGTCGCCGCAACCATGCGGCGGAGGGGAAGCTCAGCGCCCATGCGCGCGGGCTTGCGGTCGACGTCGCGACGCTGCGGCTCGCCGACGGGCGCGTGATCGCGGTCGGGCGGTTTTCGGACGAGCGCGACGCCGCCTTCGACCGCGCCGCGCGCGCCGCCGGCTGCGGCTATTTCAACACCGCGCTCGGACCCGGCGCCGACGCCAGCCACGCCACGCACTGGCATTTCGACCTTGAACCGCGCGGCGCGGGCGGACGAAGCAAATTCTGCCAGTAGGGCGCAGGGCATAGAGCCCGAATTTGACATTTCGGGTCAGCGCGAAAATCCGGCGGCTGCGCTTTCGCACAAGCGCCCGGCGCGCGACGCGATAAGCGCTCTGACGTCGATTGACTTCGGCGCGAAGCGCGCCTTAATCGACCCTGACGGACCGCGCCTCAGACGCACGCGCCGCAGGGAGCCAACGCCAAACCTGATCGGAGAGCCATGCAAAGCCTAAGGCGCGTCGCCTTCTTCAAAGATGTCGCCGATCTCGATTACGATCGTTTCGATCGGCTCTGCATGTGGAAGAAATTCGACGACGGCGAGCTCGTCGTCGACTATGAGGACGAAAGCTCCGACGTCTATTTCATCCTCGCCGGCGAGGTGCGCGTCCTGATCCGCACCGCCGCCGGCAAGGAGGTGATTCTCGGCGAGAGCAAGGCGGGGCAGTTCTTCGGCGAGATGACCGCGATCGACGGGGCGAAGCGCTCGGCGAACGTCACGGCGCTGACCAAGGCCGAACTCTGCATCATGCCGGCCGCGGTGTTCCGCGAGATCATCTTCGCGTCGAACATGGCCTGCGAGGGCATTCTGCGCCTGCTCATCGGCCGCATCCGCGAACTCAACGCGCGGCTCGCCGAACATTCGATCTTCGACCTCAAGCACCGGCTCTATTCGGAGCTGCTGCGCATGGCCCATCCGCGGCCGGGGCGGCCGAACGAGCGGGCGCTGACGCCGCCGCCCTTCCACCATGTGCTCGCCGCGCGCATCGGCTGCCGCCGCGAGCAGGTGACGCGCGAGCTGTCGGCGCTGTCGCAGGAGGGCGTGATCGAAAAGACGCGCGGCGCGCTGGTGCTGCTGAAGCCGCAGCTGCTCGAATCGCGGCTTGAGGAGGCGCTGCGCGAAGGCGGCTGAGCGGCCGCCCGGTTGCGCAGGGCGCGCCTCAGTTCGCGGGCGCGGCCCGCGTCGGCGCGCCGAGCGGCGGGGCGCGCCCGAACAGCGGCGCCGCCGCGTCGGACTGGCGGATCAGGCTGCGCGCGTCCGGCACGAGCGCGAGGTCGCCGAAGCCGCCGACGACCTCGAAATTGAACTCGCGCGGGGCCTTGCCGGCCTGGTCGTCGGCGGCCCTGACGGCGGCGCGCGATTCGACCACGCGCTCGGCGAGGTCGACCGTCCCGCCGAAGGCGAGCCGCACGCCGCGCCCGTCGAGCGCGCCGTCGACGATCTCGGCGACGCCATGCGTCGCCTTGAGGGTAAAGCCCGCGCTCGCGAAGCTCGTCGAGCCGTAGCGGATGTTCTGCATCAGCGCCAGCGGGCGCGCGTCGATCGAGCGCAGCGCGCCGAGCAGGTTCAGCCCGACGATCTCGCCGCGCCCGAACGAGGCCTGGCCGGCGCCGTCGAGATTGCGCATCATGTCGTACATGGAGCGGCCGGCGCTCTGCGCGCTGGCCGAGACGGTCGCCGCGCCGAACACGCGCCAGCCTTCGGGCGTCGCGAACTGGAAGAAGGAGGCGTCGACGCCCACGGCCGAGGCCGACAGCTTCGCCTCAAGGCCGTCGCCGGTCTTGACGAAGGAGGCGCGGCCCTTGACGGTTCCGTCGCCCGCCTGCGCGTCGAGCAGCGCGACGTCGAGGCGGCGGTCGCGCTTCATCAGCGAGAAGGCCGCCTCCCTGAGCTCGGCGCCCGGCAGGAACAGCCGCGTGGCCGAGATGCGCAGGTCGAGATCGGCGAAATCCTGCTCGTCGAGGTCGAACGGCTCGCGGCTCCATTGCCCGTCGCGCGCGATGAGCGGCGAAAGCCGCGCGAAGAACGGCCGCAGCGAGATGCGGCTCGCGGCGAGCGTGCCGGCGATCGCGGGATGTTCGCCGCCGAGCACCGCGAGCGCGCCTTCATAGTCGTTGCCGTCGACGGCGAGGCGCAAATTGGAGAAGCTGGCGTTGGGCCGCGTCAGGGCGACGTCGGCCTCGAAGGCGACGTCGGCGAGCGGGTTCGGCAGGGCGAGCCGGTAGCCGCCGATCTCGGCGAGCTTGCGCAGCGAAGGCGCCGTCGCCTTGATCTTTCCAAAAAACTGCGGCTTCGGCGCGCCCGTCGCCTCGCCCTGGGCCGAGAGCGTCAGGCTCGGGCCCTCGAGGCTCAGCGCAACGCCTGACGCGCCGCCGCGCAGGAGGGCCGCGGGACGGTCGAAGGTCGCCGCCACGGCGGCGTAGATCGGCCGCTCGCCGACGCCGACAAGGCTCGCCGCGCCGTTGAGGCTCGCCGGCCCGCCGAGGCGGCGCCAGTCGAGCGTCGCGTCGATTCCCTCGACGCGCGCCGCCTCGCCGGAGCGCGTCCTGATGGTGGCGCGGCCGCCGACGATCGACAGCACGCCAAGGCGCGCGGCGTCGGCCGCCGCCGCCTCGGGCGTCGCGGGGGCCGCGGCGAGCCCGTCGCCGATCGCCCCGCCCGGCGGCGGCGCGGCGGCGCGCGAAAGATCGACGAAGACGTCCGGCCGCACCAGCGTCGCCGAAGCGATTTCGAGCCGGCCGAGCAGCAGCGCGTCGAGGCGCAGATAGCCCTTGAGCGACTCGGCCTCGACCGAGAACCGCCCGTCGCCGCCGCTGAGGCCGACGCGGCCGACGCTGATGTGCGGGCGCGGCAGGGCGACGAAGACCGCCTCGCCCTCGGCGCGCGCCGACAGGCCGGACAGCCGGCGGATCTGGTCGACAAGTTCGCTGCGCATGGCGGCGGAGGAGAACAGCCAGGGCGCCGCCGCGGCGGCGAGGCCGGCCGCGACGACGACCGCGCCGAAGGCCGCGATCAGGACGCGCGCGCGCCGCCGCGTCTCGGCCGACGACGCCCTTGCCTTGTCGCTCATGCGCAAACGCCTCCGCTCCAGCGGCTTTCGTCCCGCGGCCTGACGCGCAGGGCGGCCTGCGGCGCGCCGCGGGCCGCGAAACCCTTGAGGACGCGGCGACGGCCGCGTCCTCAGGCTATGTCACAAAGGAAGGCGGCGAAATTGCGCTGCGCCGCGCGCGCCGCCGCCGTTCACCGCGCGAACACGCTTTCGAGCGCCGAAACGAGCTGCGCCGAGCCGAACGGCTTGCGCAGCACCGTCCGGCCCTCGTGCCCTGGCGGAATGTCGCGCTCGTCGAAGCCGGTCGTGAACACGAAGGGGCAGCCGCGCCGCGCCAGAAGGTCGGCCACCGCGTCGACGCGCTCGGCGCCGAGCTTGACGTCGAGCAGCGCGACGTCGAGGCGCTCGCGGGCGACGGCCTCGATCGCCGTCCTGACGTCGGCGACGCAGGCGACGACGTCGAAGCCGAGCTCGTTCAGCGCGTCCTGCAGGGAGACCGCGACGAAAGGCTCGTCCTCGACGATCAGGATGCGGCGGCCGGAGCCCTGCGCCGGCCCCGAGATCGGCCCCGAGGCGAAGGCCGGCGCGTAGGCCCGGCGAGCGGGCTCGCGCCCCTTCGTCGGTTGCGTCGCGAGCGGATCGGAGTCGGAGGCGTCGCCTGAGCGCGTCATGTCCTGGCCTTCATGCGCCGCCGAACTTTGCCTGCGCCGGGCGGCGAAGTCCAGCGGCGCGGCCGGGCGGCGCGTCGAAATCGCGAGAAAGCCCCGGTCTAGCCGTGATTTCGCCGCGCCAGCGCATAGATCGCCGCGCCGGCGACAAGAATCCAGCCCGAAATCATCAGCGCGCCGCCGGTCGGCGCGGCCATGGGAAACAGCCGCGCGCCAAGAAAGGCGCGCGCCGAGAGATCGCCGCAAAACAGCGCCGCGCCCAGAAACAGCAGCGCGCCGGCGAGCGCGAAGCCGTAAAAGCCCGGCAGCCCCGGCGCCGCCATGAGAAGCGCGCCGAGGCCGAGAAGGGCGAGCGCGTTGACAAGCAAAAAATGCGCGGCGGTCACGACCACGGGATTGGGATCGGCGTGCGCGCCGACGGCGGACAGGATGACGCCGAAGGCGCCAAGGGCGCCGGAGAGAGCGACGCCGGTCAGGGCGACGGCGGGAGCGTCGGAGAACACGGGAGAACGAACCTCGAGGCTGTCAACGGACGGGGCCGCATGCTATGGGCGAAATCCCGGCGCCGGCAAGGCCGCGCGCCGTTCGCATCACGCAGGCCGTCGTTCGAGCGAAAAAATCGTTGCGGGCGAAAAATCGCCTCAGGGAGGACCATGATGAGGTTTCGCATGCGCCGCGCCGTCGTGGCCGTCGCGGCTGTCGCCTTCGCCTCGGCCGCGGTCGCCGCGCCGCAGGCCAAGACCGAAGCCAGGCCCGACGCCAAATCTTCCGCCGCCGCGGGCGACGTCCAGACCTTCGGCGACTGGACGCTGCGCTGCGGCACGGGGCCGACGGGCGAGCACGCCTGCGAGGTCAGCTCCATGATCAAGCGGCCGGGCTCGACCGGGCCGATCGCCCAGATCGCCTTCGGGCGCCAGGTCGCGGCCGGCCAGGCCGAAAAGGACAAGCCCGAAAAGGACAAGGCAGAAAAGGACAAGGCCGGGAAGGACAAGCCCGCAGCCGCCGAGGCGGACAAGCTCGCCGCCGCCGCCGCGCTCCAGGCCGGAACGCCGGCCAGGATCAAGCTCGTCGTGCTGATCCCCGTCAACGTCACCATCGCGCCGGGCGTCGAGCTGGGCGCGGACGCGGCCGAGCCGGTCAGGATGCCGATCAAGACCTGCATCCAGGCGGCCTGCTTCGCCGAAGCCCTCCTCACCGACGCGCAGGTCAAGACGTTCCGGAGCAAGAGCCAGCCGGGCAGGCTCGTGTTCACCGATCCGGGCGAGCGTCCGGTCGCGGTCGAGGTTCCCTTCAAGGGGCTCGACCAGGCGCTCGACGCCCTTGAGCGCAAATGATCGCGCGCAAATGATCGTGGGCGAATGATCCGGGGCAGGCGGGGTTAAGGCCGGATTAACCCTTCGGGCCAAAACTCGCCGGGGGAAAAGCCGGAAAAAAGCCGCGCTCGCGCGCTCGTCTTGCGGGCGAGAGGCCGCGACCTTCCCGCGCCGGAGACGACGACATGAGACCGCTTCCGCCCGCTTTCGCCCGGACCTTCTTCGCCCGGGCCGTCGTCTTCGCGCATGTCGTCTTCGCCGGGGCCGCCCTCGCGCAGGACAGGGGCGCGCTCGAGGCGCGCGTCCTGCCGCCGCTCGCCAATCCGCAAAGCCCGTCGACGCCGGCGAAGGAGCTGTTCGGCCGCGCCGACGCTCCCGCGCCGCTCGCCGCGCGCACCATCGGCTTTTATTCGCGCGGCTGCCTCGCGGGCGGACAGGCGCTGCCGATCAGCGGCGACGCCTGGCAGGTGATGCGGCTTTCGCGCAACCGCAACTGGGGCCATCCGCAGCTCATCGCCTTTCTGGAGAGCTTCGCGCGGCGCGTGCGCGCCGGCGCCGGCTGGCCCGGCATCCTCGTCGGCGACATTTCGCAGCCGCGCGGCGGGCCGATGCTGACCGGCCACGCCTCGCACCAGATCGGGCTCGACGCCGACATCTGGATGACGCCCATGCCGGCGCGCCAGCTGTCGCGCGCCGAGCGCGAAGACATGTCGTCGACCATGGTGGTGCGGCCGGACCGGCTCGACGTCGATTATTCGCGCTGGACGCCGGGCCACATGGAGGCGATCAAGCTCGCGGCGCAGGATCCGCGCGTGCAGCGCGTCTTCGTCAACGCCGCGATCAAGAAGGCGATCTGCCGCGACGCGCGCGGCGACCGCTCATGGCTCGGCAAGGTGCGGCCGATCTGGGGCCACGACTATCATTTCCATATCCGCCTCGCCTGCCCGCGCGGCGAGGACGCCTGCCGCGACCAGGAGCCGACGCCGCCGGGCGACGGCTGCGACGCCTCGCTCGACTGGTGGTTCTCGGACGCCGTGCTGCACCCAAAGCCGAGCGCGCCGCAGAAGCCGAAGCCGCCGATGACGCTGGCGCAGCTTCCGGCCGAATGCCGCATCGTGCTGAAGGCGAAATAGGGCCAGGGCGACGCTCAGGGTCAGGGCGACGCGCCGGCGGCCTCGACGGCCGCGGGCTCCTGCTTCTCGCGCAAGAAATGCAGCTTCGACCTGCGGCGCGTGGCGGCGCTGCGGCCCGAAACGATCGGCGCCTCATGCGCCTCGACGCGCATGATCGTCGGCGCGAGCGCGCCGGTCCCGGCCGGCGTCGTCGCGGCGGCCGGCGCCGCCGCGGGCCCCGCCGCGGCCGCGCCGGCGGCGCCGACGAGAAACATCGCCGGGAGAATGAGGTTTCTGGCGAAAAGCCCGTTGACGCGCATCGGCGGATCTCCAGCCCGCTCCGTTTCGACGGCTTTGCTTATCATGTTTCGTCAGGCGGGACGCGGCCGAAGCTAGACATGCTTAACGCTTCGCCCTATGCGGCCGCGCACATGACGGCGACGCCCGGCGGAGCGGGCCGGGCGCGCTTCGGCGGGCTTGCCGGCTTGCGTTCAGGCGGGCTCGACCTGGAGCGGGCCTGCGTTCAGGCGGCGAGTCCCGTCGGACAGGAGACGCCCGTTCCGCCAAGGCCGCAATAGCCGTTCGGGTTCTTGGCGAGATATTGCTGGTGGTAGCCTTCGGCGTAATAGAACGGCGGCAGGTCGACGATCTCGGTCGTGATCGGCCCATAGCCCTTCATGGCCAGCGCCTGGGCATAGGCCGACCGGCTCGCCTCCGCCGCCGCGCGCTGGCGCGGGCCGTCGACGTAGATTCCCGAGCGATATTGCGTGCCGACGTCATTGCCCTGCCGCATGCCCTGCGTCGGGTCGTGGCTCTCCCAGAAAATCTTCAGGAGCCGCTCGTAGGAGATGAGGTTCGGGTCGAACACGACCAGCACGACCTCATTGTGGCCGGTGAGGCCGGAGCACACTTCCTCATAGGTCGGGTTCGGCGTGACGCCGCCCGCATAGCCGACGGCCGTGACGTAGATTCCCTCGCCCGCCTGCCAGAACTTGCGCTCCACGCCCCAGAAGCAGCCGAGCCCGAACATGGCCGTCTCGAGCCCGTCCGGAAAGGGCGCAAGCAGGCGCCGGCCATTGACGAAATGCGTTTCGGAGGTCCCGATCGGCTCGGCGCGGCCGGGCAGCGCCGCGTCCGGGGCCGGCAGGGTCATGGGTTTGCGAAACATGGGTTCAATCCGGCTTTGCGCTTTACGCGCGAGGGTTTGAAGCGAAGGCTTATGTGGCGCGGAGGACCGCCTGAGACAATGCCTGAAGGCCACGTTTGGTTGACTGAATTCGGCGTGAATCGCTCGGCGCCGAACGCCCGCGCTCCGCCTATCGCCCGCGCTCGCCGATCCGGGCGCGCGGCGCCCGCGCGAGACGCAGCGCAGCCGCCGCCGCGAGCGCGAGGACGAGCGCCGCGGGAAGCGCGCCGAGCGCGGCGTCGAGCCAGCGCGGGGCGTTCGCGAGCGCGCCCGGCGCGAGGCCCGAGGCGAGGCGGCCCGCGTCGGTCAGCATGATCCGCCGCGCAAGGACGCTGTGGGCGACGTCGACGGCGACGACGCAGAAGGCGCCGGCCAGCGCGAAAAAGCCCAGCAGGCGCCAGAGGCCGCGCGTCACCACGCGGCCCGCGTCCTGTTTCGATTGCCTTTGACCGCGACGGCGCCTATATTTCGGCTATTCCCGTCATGGCTAACGCTCAGACTCGTGAGCTTCGTCTCGTGAGCCCCGCCCCTGCGGAGCGCTCCGCAGAGCCGCAGCCGCGCCCCCGCGCCGAGCCGCCCGCAGACGCGCCGCAAAGGAGATGCGAAGATGAACACCGCGCCGCTCATGCCCAAGGCCACGGCCGTATGGCTCGTCGAAAACACCTCGCTGACTTTCGACCAGATCGCCAGTTTCTGCAAATTGCACCCCCTTGAGGTCAAGGGCATCGCCGACGGCGAAGTCGCGAGCGGCATCAAGGGCCATGACCCGATCACCTCCGGCCAGCTGACGCGCGAGGAGATCGCCTCCTGCGAGAAGAACCAGAGCCGCCAGCTCCAGCTCGCCCAGTCCAAGGTGCGGCTGCCCGAGGCTCCGCGCAAGCGCGGCGCGCGCTACACCCCGCTGTCGCGCCGGCAGGACCGGCCCAACGCGATTTTGTGGCTGATCCGCAACCATCCCGAGCTCAAGGACGCGCAGATCATGCGCCTCGCCGGGACCACCAAATCGACGCTGCAGGCGATTCGCAACCGCACGCACTGGAACTCGGCCGCGCTCGTCGCCGCCGATCCGGTGACGCTCGGCCTGTGCTCGCAGATCGACCTCGACTTCGAGGTCAACCGCGCCGCCAAGGATCGTCCGCACCAGGTCGAGGCGGCCCCGGTCGACGGGCTGATGCCGGCCGAGGCCACGACCCGCCGCCATGAAGAGGCGCGCACGGAGGAAGACGTCTTCGGCGCGCCCTCCCCCCGCGCGCCCGAAGAGGAAGAAGTCGACGTCGACTCCGTCTTCGCGAGCCTCAAGGGGCTCAGGACGAAAGAATGACGGGCTGACGCGCGCGACGCGCTCATTGGTTGAAAAATTCTCGTGCGCTCGTCTCCCGCGTGTTAAGGTCTCTGTGCGAATCAGGGCGCGCCGAACGGCTTCGGCCCGACCGCGACAGGGGCTGCGCACGGGAGAGGCGAATGGCGGGCGGCGCGCTGGCTGACGGGCCACGGACTGACAGATCCAAGACCGACAGAGTCAAGAGTGGCGGGCCGAAGACTTGCGGGCCGGAGACTTGCGGGCCGGAGACTTGCGGGCCGGAGACTTGCGGGCCGGAGACTTGCGGGCCGGAGACTTGCGGGCCGGAGACTTGCGGACTTCGGGCGGATGACCCCCGCAGCGCCTGTTCGACGCGGGTCGGGCGGCGGCGCGGCGCGGGCGCCGGCGCGCTCCCGGCCGCTCGCGGGTCCGTTTGGGCCGCCGCGCCTCTTGCGGGCCCTGTGGCGCGCTTCGCCAGGATTTTTTTCAGGGATTTTTTCGGGAGCCTCGCCATGAGCCCTGCGAAAGCGGCGGCGCTTGCGGCGACGGCGGGCGCGGCGCTCGCCGCCGGGCCGGGCGGCGCGGGCGCGGCCGATCTCGGCTATGCGCCCTATGTTCCGCCGCCGCCGGCCCTCGCGCAGGCGGGCCGCCCTCCCGCCGATTACGGCGTCGATCCGCGTTGCAGCGTCGTCGGCATGCCTCAGGCCGATCTCGTCGGCGACACGGCGCGTTTCCGGCCCACGGCGATCTGCCAGTCGCGCGGGCTCTATACGGACTCCGTGCTGTTTCCCGGACCGCCCGTGATCTATCGCCCGCCGCCCGTCGCCATTCCCGGCTATTCCTATGGCTACGCCTGGTAGCGGAGAAGGAGGGGCGCTGCCGCGGTGTTGCGCGAAAAAGGCGCCGTATCCCGCCGAAAACACGCGATCTTGCGCCTTTGGCGCCGCATTTGGGTCAGGCGGGCCCCGGCCTGCGGCGGTAGCTGCGGGATGCGAAGTTTTCGATGCCTTCGCCGCACTCCGGACCGGCCGCGCCGGCTCTCGTCGTCACGCGTCCCATGTCTCGACGGCCGTTTCGCACGTCGAAACGGCCGCTTCTTGCCCGCTTTGCGCGGGCGAGGCCGCGCGGCCCCCGCCGCAGCTTCGGGCGAAAAGCGCGGCCCCCGCCGCAGCTTCATGAAAAGCGCGGCCCCCGCCGCAGCTTCATGAAAAGCGCGGCCCCCGCCGCAGCTTCATGAAAAGCGCGGCCCCCGCCGCAGCTTCATGAAAAGCGCGGCCCCCGCCGCGCCTGGGCCAGCGCCGAGGACAGGGCGCCGGCGAAATCCGCCTTCTCCTCCCGCCCGAGAAAGGACGCGACCTCAAGGCTGCGCCCGCGCGAGACGAGCGCGAGGCGTTCGACGCCGAACTCCTCATGCGTCTCGCGCTCGAGCCGCACGAAGGCCGGGCTGAAGCGCCATTCGCGCCGCGCGCCCCTGGCGCTCACCTTGGCGACGACGAGCTCGAAAAAGGTCAGCCGGAACTCCTCGAACGCGCGCGCGGCGGCGAAATTGACGCGAAAGGCGATGCACAGCAGCGCCACGTCGAGGCCGCAGAAGCCGATGACCGGCCAGGCGCCGAGCAGGAAGAAAGGCAGGCTCAGCGCCAGATTGGCGAGCGCGAAGACGAAGATGACGAGACGCGCGCCCGAGGCCGGAAGCGAGCGGTTCGGCCGCAGCCGCGCGTCGAACAGGGCCGCGTCGCAGATCGGGGCGGGGCTGGCGCCGGCGGCGTCGGGCGAAGCCGCGGGCGCGGCGCCTGGCGCGCCGGCTTGTTCTCTCTCCATGCGGCCCGCCTCTCTCCATGCGGCCCGCGCGCTCCCTGCGGCGTCTCCGGCGCGCCGGTCGAGCGGTCGCGGCGGCCCTTCTCCCGGACCGAAGTCGAACCTATAACGCGCGAATGGCGAAATCACCTATCGTCGGGACGGCCGGGACCGGTCGGCCCAAAACGGCGAAACCCCGTCCCGAGGCCGGGCCCGGGCCCAAAACTGCGCCCGCGCCGGCCGGATCCGCGCCTGACGACGCGCCGGGGCGCAAGCCCACGGCCCGCCGCGCCGCGTCCAAAACCGCGGACGCCGCCGAGACCGCGCGAATCGAACAGATTTTCGCGCGTTTCCAGGCCGCCTCGCCCCATCCTGAAGGCGAGCTTCATTACGTCAACCCCTATACGCTGCTCGTCGCCGTGGCGCTGTCGGCGCAGGCGACCGACGTCGGCGTGAACAGGGCGACGAAGCCGCTGTTCGCCATCGCCGACACGCCGCAGAAGATGGTCGCGCTCGGCGAGGACCGGCTGCGCGAGATGATCAAGACCATCGGCCTCTACCGCACCAAGGCGAAGCATGTGATCGCGCTGTCGCAGCGGCTGATCGACGACTTCGGCGGACGGACGCCGCAGGACCGCGCGGCGCTCGAAACCCTGCCGGGCGTCGGCCGCAAGACGGCGAACGTGGTTTTGAACATCGCCTTCGGCGCGCCGCTGATCGCCGTCGACACGCATATCTTCCGCGTCTCGAACCGCGTGCCGATCGCGCCCGGCAAGACGCCGCTTGCGGTCGAACTCGGCCTCGAACGCGTCACGCCGGAGCGCTACAAGCTCCACGCGCATCACTGGCTGATCCTGCACGGGCGCTATGTGTGCAAGGCGCGCCGGCCCGAATGCTGGCGCTGCCTGATCGAGGATCTCTGCCGCTTTCCCGACAAGGCGCGGCCCGCGGCCCAAAAGGCCGCCCGGGCCCAGGACGGCGCTTAGTCCTAGAACGGCGCCTGCGGCGGAACCGCGCCACGCGCCGTGTTGCGCTGCTGCGCGCCATGGAGCTCGCGCCGCAGCGCGTCGAGATCGCTCGCCGAGCGCGGCGCCGGCCGCTGCGGGTCGCCGCCCCAGGGCGGCTGATAGTCGAGCGCATCCTCGTCGGGGCGGCTCGCGCGCACGAAATCCTTGGCTTGCGGCACGTCGGGCCAGATCTTCGTGTTCATGATGGTGTCGAGCGGGGTTCCCGGGACCGTGCCGGTGCGCTTGGAGCGGTCCTCTTTCGGCGGCGCCTGATCGGCCGACGCCGCGCCGGTCTGGGCCGCGCCGGTCTCTGCGGCGAACGGCGCGGCGCAAAGGCCCGTCGCGAGCGCGGCGGCGCAAAGGCGCGGGCCGAGCCTGAAGGCTGATCGAAGCGGCGCTCTTTCGGGCGTCATGCGGGGCTCCTTGGGCGCGGCGTTGCGGAAGACGCCTCGGGCTCTGACATAAGGACTAGAGGAAAGTCGCGCCATAACGATGTTTTCCGCCGCCTGAAAAGCTTTATGATGGAAGCGTTCGCGAGGAAAGCGCCGCCCGTCTTCGGCTGCGCGCCGCCCCGCCGGGCGTCGCGGCGCGAAAGCGGAAGCCGGCTGTCGCGGTTTGACACAATAAGAGACAGGTTCGGAGGAAACTTATGAGCCCGACAGGACCGCGCCGTCTGCCGGAAGCGACGCAGATCAACAAGGCCAAGGCGGCCGCGCGCAAGAAAAGAGCGCAGGCCCAGGCCTCCTCCTCGCGCAGCCGGCGCGGCGCGGCCGAAGCCGATCCGCCGCCGCCCGCGGAGGCGCCGGCCGAGAGCTCGCCCGCCAAAAGCGCCCCGGCCGCGCCCGCCGTCGGCGAAGCCGCGCCGCCGCCGCCCTCGCCGCAGGCGTTCGGCCTGCCCGCGGGCTTTCCCATCCTGCCGCAGGCGCTCGGCCCCATGGCCGCCTCGCTCGCGCCCGCGCTGACGCCCTATGCGCTGAAGGGCGAGACCGCCGCGAAGGTCGACTTCGAGAAGCTCGTCTACAATATGGCGCGGCTGTTCGAGCAGGGCGGCAAGGCGATCGCCGCGACGCTGAAGCCGACGAAGCCCGGCGAGGCCAAAAGCGACCTGTCGTCCGAGATCTCCAACGCCACGAAGGCGATCGGCAAGGTGGCCGAGCTCTGGCTGAGCGACCCCAAGAAGACGGTCGAGGCGCAATCCGCCCTGCTCATGGGCTATTTCGGCCTCATGACCAACACCATGCGCCGCCTCGCCTCCGAAGGCGCCGAGCCGCTGGTGCCGCACGACCCCGCCGACAAGCGCTTCTCCGCGCCCGAATGGCGCGAAAGCCCCTTTTTCGATTTTCTGCGCCAGGCCCACGCCATCGCCGTCACCTGGGCCAACGGGCTCATCGACCGTTCGCAGGAGCTCGACGCGCGCGAGCGCGAAAAGGCGAAGTTCTATTTCCGGCAGATTTCGAGCGCGCTGTCGCCGTCGAATTTCTTCGCGACCAATCCGGAAGTCCTGAAGGAGACCTGGGAGTCGAACGGCGAAAACCTCGTGCGCGGCGCCTCGATGCTCGCGCGCGACCTCGAGGCCGGCAAGGGCCGGCTCAAGATCACCCGCTACGACGCCTCGAAATTCGAGGTCGGCGTCAATCTGGCGACGACGCCCGGCAAGGTCGTGTTCCGCAACGAGCTGATCGAGCTCATCCAGTATGCGCCGACGACCGAGACCGTGTTCAGGCGCCCGCTGCTGATCCTGCCGCCCTGGATCAACAAATTCTACATCCTCGACCTCGGCCCCGAAAAAAGCCTGGTGCGCTGGGCGGTCTCGCAGGGGCTCACCGTGTTCATCGTGTCGTGGGTCAATCCCGACGCGCGCCACCGCGACAAGGGTTTTGAGGTCTACATGCGCGAAGGCATCTTCGCCGCCCTCGACGCGATCGAGAAGGCCACCGGCGAGCGCAGGATCTCGGCGGTCGGCTATTGCATCGGCGGCACGCTGCTCGCCATGACGCTCGCCTACATGGCCCAGACCGGCGACGACCGGATCGCCAGCGCCTCCTTCTTCACGACCCAGACCGACTTCAGCGAGGCCGGCGACCTCAAGCTGTTCGTCGACGAGGAGCAGCTCAGGGACCTCGAGGAGAAGATGGCCGCGACCGGCTATCTCGAAGCCTCCTCGATGTCGACCTCGTTCAACATGCTGCGGCCCGAGGACCTGATCTGGTCCTTCGTGATCAACAATTACATGAAGGGCAAGCCGCCGCTCGCCTTCGACCTGCTCGCCTGGAACTCCGACGCGACGCGGATGACCGCGGCGAACCACATGGCCTATCTGCGCGACTGCTATCTCGAAAACAAGTTCGCGCGCGGCGAGGCGGCCTTCGGCGGGCTGAAGCTCAAGATCGGCGACATCAAGATTCCGGTCTACCACCTCGCCACGAAAGAAGACCACATCGCCCCGGCGCGCTCCGTGTTCAAGGGCGCGAAGCTGTTTGGCGGCGAGGTGCGCTATGTGCTCGCGGGCTCGGGCCATATCGCCGGCGTGGTCAATCCGGTGTCGAAGCCCAAATATCAGTACTGGCTCGGCGAGCGGCCGCAGGGCGACTTCGACGCCTGGGCGGCGAAGGCCGTCGAGCACAAGGGCAGCTGGTGGCCGGACTGGTTCGCCTGGATCGCGGCGCAGGCGCCCGAAAAGGTCCCGGCGCGCGTTCCAGGCGACGGCGGGCTCGAGCCGCTCTGCGACGCGCCGGGCGAATTCGTGAAGACGCGCTACTCCTGAGACGCTTTCACGCGCCGGCCGCGCGGCCTATGCTGCCGGCGCGCCCGCCTGCCGCTCCGCCTTCTCTCGACCTGGACGCCTGAATGACGCGAAGCTTCCCGAAACAGGCGTTCCGCTTCGCTCCTTCCTCGAACGGCTTCCTTCACCTCGGCCACGCCTGTTCGGCCGCGCTGAACTTCGAACTCGCGCAGGCGTCGGGCGGGCGCATGCTGCTGCGCATCGAGGACATCGACCTCGAGCGCTGCCGGCCCGAGTTCGAGCAGGCGATCTATGACGACCTCGGCTGGCTCGGCCTCGCCTGGGAGGAGCCGGTTCGGCGCCAGTCGCGGCATTTCCCGGACTACGCCGCGACGCTCGAGCGGCTGCGCGCGCAGGGCCTCGCCTATCCCTGCTTCTGCTCGCGCGGCGAGATCATGGCCGCCGTCGCCGGCCGTCCCGACTGGCCGCGCGACCCCGACGGCTCGCCGCTCTATCCGGGGCTCTGCAAGCATCTCTCGCCGATGGAGCGGACGCGCCGCCTCGCGAGCGGGCGCGCCGCCGCGCTACGCCTCGACATGAAGGCGGCGCTCGCCCATCTCGCGCGGCAGGGCGGCCCGGAGCTCGACTGGCTCGAACAGGGCGTCGGCGGGACGCGGCGGGTCAGGGCGACGCCGGCGCTCTGGGGCGACCCGGTGATCGCGCGGCGCGACATCAAGACGAGCTATCACATCGCCGTGGTCACGGACGACGCGGCCCAGGGCGTGACCGACGTCGTGCGCGGCGCCGATCTGTTCATGGCGACGCATCTGCACCGGCTGCTGCAGGCGCTGCTCGACCTGCCGGAGCCCGTCTACCGCCACCACGCGCTGCTGTGCGACGCCTCGGGCCAGAAGCTGTCGAAGAGCCTGCGCGCCAAATCGCTGCGCGCCTGGCGCCAGGAAGGGCTGTCGCCCGAGGCGGCGCGCCGTCGTCTTTCGGTCGAAGTCATGGTTCCGCCGTGATCCGCGCCGAATTTTCGCGGCGCGGCGCCTGCGCGCGGCCCGGCGCGCCGGCCCAAGTCGACGGCTCCAACGTTGACGGCGGCCGGCCGATGAGCCTAGCTGAAGTCGCCGCAGGGGCCCGCCCTTGGTTTTTCGCCGAGACGTCCTTCACCGCAAACCATTTCAGGGTGCCGACATGAAAGCTTTCAGCCTCGCGCTGGCGATGACCGCCGCGCTGGCGGCCGCCGCGCCGCTGCGCGCGGAACAGGCCGCGCCAAAGCCCGCGGCCGCCAAGGGCGCTCATCCGGCGAAGGCGCAGCAGACCTTCGACATCATCCGCAAGGGCGACAAGATCGGCGTCAACACCGTCGACATCGAGCGCAAGGGCGATCTCGTCACGGTCAAGAACAAGACCGACATTTCGGTCAAGGTGCTGGGCTTCGAGGCCTATCGCTACGCCCATATGAGCAACGAGACCTGGAAGGGCGACCAGCTCGTCGCCTTCTCGTCCCAGACCGACGACAACGGCAAGAAGCACGCGGTCAAGGTCGAGCCGGGCGCGACGCCCGACAAGCTCACGCTCATCGTCGACGGCAAGAAGTCCGAGGAGTCCAAGACGCTGACCCCGGCGACCCTGTGGAGCCGCGCGCTGGTTTCGCGCGCCGACCTGTTCGATCCGGCCGACGGGACCAAGCTCGTCGTCTCCGCGAAGGACCTCGGCGAGGACAAGATCTCGGTCGCCGGCGCCGAGCGCCGCACGCAGCATTACCAGCTCGAAGCGAAAGCTCCGGCCGACTTCTCCCGCGACCTGTGGTTCGAGGGCGACGACCTCGTGCGCATGAAGATGACGGGCTCCGACAAGTCGGTGATCGTCTCCGACCTTGTGAAATGATTTCTGGCGGCCGGGCGAAGCCGGCCGCCAACGCGCCGGCGCGGGTCGTTTAAATGAAGGCCCGCCGGTGGAGGGCCCTCGCGGCCCGGCCGGCGGCTGGAGCGCGTTCGGCGTTCATCGAATCGGGAACGCGCTCCAACATCCTGCTTTTACGCGTTTTCTTAACGTAAAAGTCTGCAGCTTTTACTGAAAATGCTCTAGTTGACCTTCTGCTCGGCGACGACGCGCTCGGCCGCCGGGGCCTGCGCCAGCAGCCCGTCGATGCGGTCGCGCTCGCGCTTGAAGCTCGCCAGCATGCGGCCGTCGAATTCGCGCGTGCGCGCGAGCTTCACCTTCATCGGATCGACGAAATGGCCGTTGACCAGCACCTCGTAATGCAGGTGCGGGCCGGTCGCGAGGCCGGTCTGGCCAAGATAGCCGATGACCTGGCCCTGCCGCACCCGGGCGCCCGGCCGCGCGCCGCGGGCGAAGCCCGACATGTGGTTATAGGTCGTCACATAGCCGTTGGCGTGCTCGATCTCGATGCGCCGCCCATAGCCTGAATCCCAGCCGGCGCTGATGATCGTGCCATTGCCGGCGGCGACGATCGGCGTGCCGATCGGGGCCGCCCAGTCGACCCCGGTGTGCGGGCGGGCGTAGCCGAGAATGGGATGGAAGCGCGTGCCGAAGCCCGAGGTGAATTTGGCGTTGGCGATCGGGGTGCGCACGAGGAACTTGCGCGTCGAGCGCCCTTCCGGATCGTAGAAATCGACGACGCCGTCGTCGGGCGTCTGGAAGCGGTAGTAGCGGAAGCTCTCGCCGCGCGTCGAGATGGTCGCGTAAAGCAGCTGGCCGCGGCCCTCGCCCTCGTCGGCGTCGTCGTAAAAGGCCTCGAAAGAATCGCCCGCGCTGACGGCGCGCTGGAAATCGACGTCATTGGCGAAGACGCGCACCATGTCGTCGATGATCGGACGCGGGATCTCCTGCTTCAGCGCGGTCTCGTAGAGGGAATCGTAAAGGCGCATGCCATTGTCGTCGTCGTCGTCCGCGGCGCGGCGGCGCGCCGGATGCGAGGGCGCCATGACGCGCACGAACTCGCCCCGGTCGTCGACGGCGACGGCGCTTTCGAGCGTCTCGTCCTGATAGACCGAAAGCCGCGCCAGCGTGCGGCCCCCGCCCGAGCCGTCGAGATCGGCGAACAGCAGCTTGACGCGCCGGCCCTCGGGCGCGGGCGATTCGCCCGGCCGCAGGCGGAAGGCGGCGACGACGGCCGCGGCCTTCTGCTTCGAGAGGCCGGCCGCGCGCAGCACGTCCTCGAGCGTCTCGCCATGGCGCACGACGACGAGCCGCTCCTCGGTTCCCGCGCCCTCGGGCGCAGGCGCCGAGCGCGGCACGTCGGTGACGTTCTCGGCCACCATGCGCACCTCGATCGCCGAAAAGGGCGTCGTCTTGATCTCCTCGGCCGGATTGGCGTAGGCGAGCACGCCGGGCAGATTGGCGCGCGCCGTGCGCATCAGCAGCAGCTGCGGCGGCAGGGCGATCTGGCGCGCGCCGACCGCCGCCGTGTTCTTCACATGCTCGGCGATCTGGGCGCGGACCTCCTCGTCGCTGAGCGTGACGTCGGCGATCGTCTCGGGCGCGACGTCCTTGATGGTCCAGGAGGTCTCGGCGTCGTCCTGGAGCGGCTCCGGGGCGACGTCGACCGGATTGCGCGCGTCGGCGAGGATCTTGAGCGGGTTGAACGGCGGCACCTCGTCGGCGAAGCCCGCGCCGCTGGTCAAAAGCGTGGTCTCGACCCGCGTGAAGGCGTGCGAGCGCAGCACTTCCTTGTCGCCGACCCTGATCGTCGTCGGGGCGCGAAAACTCTGCTTGGCGGCGACGATGTCGACCGATTTGACGAGCCGGTCGCCCTTCTGCTGGTTCACGCCATAGTCGAGGGCGATCTCCTGGCGCGGCGCGAGCGCCGGCGGTTCGGGAAAGAAGGCGTCGACGCCGAGCGCGGCATAGACCGCCGCGCCGATCAGCGCCGCGCCGCCGACGCCGGTGAGGATGGTGCCCGAGAACCAGCGCGTCGAGACGCGACGCCGCTCGATCGCCGAATGGCGGCGCCCGTCGGCCTCGATCGGCGGTTCGAAGCCGAGGTCCACCGCGCTCTGAAACCGGCCGAGCCAGAGGCCCGGGACGAAGGGCTGACTGCGCGGCGACGCGTCCATGGTCATCTGGGCCCGATCTTCCTGTCGCGCGATTGAACCGTCCGCGCCGGCTTTAGGCGCCGCCGCCGCGTCGCGCAAGCGATCGGAGCAAGCTTCATATTCTTTTTATTAAGCATTCTTTTACGCGCGGGCGGGTTTCTGGCGGGGCCGGCCGAAACTTCGTCCGCCGGCGGGACTGAACCGCGAGGCCAGCCTGAACGGCGAGGCCAGACTGAATGACGGAGCCAGACTGAACGACGGAGCTTGCGCCGGGATTGACGCGCCGCCGCGGGCGCGGCCCCGCGCCTGACAGGTCAAGGATCTTCACGGACAAGACAAAGCCCGCCGAACATGGCTCAATGGCGGCCGCGCGGCCCCGCCGCGGCCGCCGCCTGCGTGCTTTCCGGGGGGCGCCGGCGCGATTTCCGCGCCGGCGTTTCATTGACATTCGGGCGCGAGGCCTGTAGACGGGAAGGCGCAGCGCGGCTCGCCATGGCCGCGCTTTTCGTTGTCGCGGCGCCCGTTCGTCCGCCGACCGGGGTCCGCAGGACGTCGCGGCGGCGCCAGGCCGGCGCCGGCGGCATGAAGACGCCGCTCGCGGGACCGCCCGCGCGACGAGCCGGGCTTCGCGAGACGCCCGATCCCGGATCAAGGCGAGGCCCCTTGCGCCCCGCCCGCCGTCCGCAACTGCCAAAAAGACGGCCGGCGGAGACATCCGTCAGAGCCGGATCGGACACAAGGACAAAACATGTTCGCAGTCATCAAGACCGGCGGAAAGCAATATAGCGTCTCCGCCGACGACGTCATCACGGTGATGGCGCTCCCGGGCGAGCCCGGCGACGCCGTGGCCTTCGACGAGGTTCTTCTCGTGTCCGGCGAGGCCGGCGCGACCTTCGGCGCGCCCTTCGTGGCCGGCGCCAGCGTCGCCGCCGAGATCGTCGAGCAGAAACGCGGCCCCAAGGCGATCGCCTTCAAGAAGCGCCGCCGCCAGAACTCCAAGCGCAAGCGCGGCCACCGGCAGGATCTCACCGTGGTGAAGATCGTCGGCCTGCCCGGCGCGGCCTGAGCCCGGCGCTCTGGCAGAAATCTTGCTTGCGGCAGCCCTTCGGACGAAGCGGCCCGCGGAGTGAAAAGTTCAATTTTGCGCGCGATGTGCGTTCAGGCGCCCGCCGCATCGAGGATCTGGAGCCAGTTTCATGGCGCATAAGAAAGCAGGCGGCTCGTCCCGCAACGGCCGCGACTCCAAGGGGCGTCGTCTCGGCGTGAAGAAGTTCGGCGGCGAAGCGGTCGTCGGCGGCAACATCATCGTGCGCCAGCGCGGCACGAAGTGGCATCCCGGCGCGAACGTCGGCATGGGCAAGGACCATACGCTCTTCGCCCTCGTCGACGGCAAGATCAAGTTCCTTACCAAATCGAACGGCCGATCCTATGTGTCTGTGGTCGTAGCGGCGCAAGCCGAAGCTGCTGAATAGGCGGAAGCTTTCACGGAAAGCCCCGCCTGATCCCTTAAGACCGGGCGGTCCGTTTTCCTGACGCTTCAAGCCTTTTCATCACGGTCCGCGGACGCGGAGAAGGCGGAAGGAACAGCAGGCTCGCCCGGGCCGTCAGGAAGCGATGCGCGCCGCGCCTCGCCCTGCGCATACCCCGGAGCTGACATGTTCCCTGATCTCGCCACCGACGACATCTTCCGTCTCGAGACCAAGCGCCTGTGGCTGCGCTGGCCCCGCGCCAGCGACGCGGCGGCGGTGAAGGGATTCGCCAGCCTCGCCGAAACCGCGCAGATGACCGCCGAAGTGCCGCACCCCTATCCGTCGGGCGAGGCCGAGCGCTTCATCTTCAAGGCGCGGGCCGACAACGCCAACGGCCAGTCGATGACGCTCGTCGTCAGCCAGAAGGGCGAGGGCCGGCCGGTCATCGGCCTCTCCAGCGCGACCCTCTCTGAAACGGGCCAGATCGAGCTTGGCTTCATGATCGCGCCCGCGGCCTGGGCCAAGGGCTACGCCACCGAGGCGGTGAGCGCCCATGTCGAGGCGCTGTTCGCCCTGACCCGCGCCGACCGGCTCGTCGCCAACGCCCGGATCAACAATCCGGCGTCGCGGCGCGTGCTCGAAAAATGCGGCTTCGTCTATGTCGACACCGGGCTCGACCTGCTGCCGGCGCGCGGCGGGCTGCATCCCTGCGACCGGTTCCAGCTGACGCGCAAGGCCTGGGCGGCGCGGCGCCTGTCGCCGCAGCTTCCGGCCATGGCGCATCAGGCGCCTGATCTGATGGCCGCCGGCCATGCGCGCCTCGCCTCGGCGGCCGAAGTCTAGCGCCCCGGCGCGACGCCAAACCACCGGAGCGCAGGCGCGACCGCTTGCGCTCCGGCATCCCCGCGCCCCGCCTTCATGCAGGGCGCCGCAGTTTTGAACATGAGCGGAACGGCGGCGCGGCCGCCTGACCGCCGCGCAGGCACGCCATGAAATTCCTCGACGTCGCGAAAGTCCATATCCGCTCGGGCGACGGCGGCGCCGGCTGCCTGTCGTTCCGGCGCGAGAAATTCATCGAGTTCGGCGGCCCCGACGGCGGCGACGGCGGGCGCGGCGGCGACGTGGTCGCGCGCTGCGTCAACGGCCTCAACACGCTGATCGACTATCGCTTCCAGCAGCATTTCAAGGCCAGGACCGGCGGCCACGGCATGGGCAAGAACCGCGCCGGCGGGCGCGGCGCCGACGCCGTGCTCAACGTGCCGCTCGGCACCCAGATTTTCGAGGAGGACGGCGAGACGCTCGTCGCCGACCTGACCGAGGAAGGCCAGAGCGTCGTGCTCGCCAGAGGCGGCAACGGCGGCTTCGGCAACGCCCATTTCAAGACCGCCACCAACCAGGCGCCGCGGCGCGTCAATCCGGGCCAGGACGGCGAGGAGCGAACCCTCTGGCTGCGGCTCAAGCTGATCGCCGACGCCGGCCTCGTCGGCCTGCCCAACGCCGGCAAGTCGACCTTCCTTTCGACCGTCAGCGCGGCCCGGCCCAAGATCGCCGACTATCCCTTCACCACGCTGCACCCGCAGCTTGGCGTCGTCTCCTGCTCTGGCCGCGAATTCGTGCTCGCCGACATTCCCGGCCTGATCGAGGGCGCGCATGAAGGCGTCGGGCTCGGCGACCGCTTTCTCGGCCATGTCGAGCGCTGCCGCGTCCTGCTGCATCTCGTCGGGGCCGATTGCGAGCACGCCGGCAAGGCCTACAAGACGGTGCGCCGCGAGCTCGAGGCCTATGGCGGCGACCTCGCCGAAAAGCCCGAGATCGTCGCCCTGTCCAAGATCGACGCGGTCGACGCCGAGACGCTGAAGCAGCAGATGATGCGGCTGAAGCGCGCGGCGAGGCGCACGCCGTTGCGGCTTTCGGCCGCCGCCCATATGAACGTCGACGAAGCCCTGCGCGCGCTTCTGACGACGATCGACGCCGCCAGGGCGCAGGACGCGGCCGACGCCGCGCCCGCCCCCGCCTGGGCGCCGTAAAGCGTTTTCCGCCGAACGCGCGACCCGCGGCGCGTTCGGCCCGCGCCGAAGATTTTCATTTCGCTTCGTTTGATTCCGCCTCGATCGAACCCATGAGCCCCCGCCCGCACGGCGGCCCGCCTTTCAGGGCCGGCGGCCGCGCCGAACCCTCACGCAGTTCCGCCGCATCGGACCCATGACCAGCTCCGCCCCGCCTGAAGCCGCGACGCCCCGGCTCGAAAATTTCCGCCGCATCGTCCTCAAGGTCGGTTCGTCCCTGCTCGTCGACCGCGCGCGCGGCTGCGTCAGGGCGGACTGGCTCGCGAGCCTCGCGCAGGACATCGCCGGCCTGCATGCCCGCGGCGCCGACGTGATGGTCGTCTCGTCGGGCTCGGTGGCGCTCGGGCGCACCGTGCTCGGCCTGCCCGACGGCCCGCTCAAGCTCGAGGACAGCCAGGCGGCGGCGGCCGTCGGCCAGATCGCGCTCGCCCGCATCTGGGCCGAGACCCTCGCCGCGCTCTCCCTGACCGCCGGGCAGATCCTCGTGACGTTCGGCGACACGGAGCAGCGGCGGCGCTATCTCAACGCCCGCGCGACCATCGCCCGCCTGCTCGACCTGCGCGCCGTGCCGGTGATCAACGAGAACGACACGGTGGCGACCTCCGAGCTGCGCTATGGCGACAACGACCGGCTCGCCGCCCGCGTCGCGACCATGGCCAGCGCCGACCTGCTCATTCTTCTCTCCGACGTGCCGGGCCTTTATGACGCTCCGCCCGCCGAAAACCCGCGCGCGAACCTCATTCCCGTGGTCGCGCGCGTGACGGCGGACATCGAGGCCATGGCCGGCGCCGCCGCCTCGCATTTTTCGCGCGGCGGCATGCGCACCAAGATCGAGGCCGGCAAGATCGCCACGACCGGCGGCGCGCATATGCTGATCGCCGACGGGCGCGTCCCCCACCCCGTCGCCCGCGTCGCGCAGGGCGGCCCCTGCACCTGGTTCCTGACCGGATCGAGCCCGCTGACCGCGCGGAAAAAATGGATCGCCGGCTCGCTCGAGCCGCGCGGCGCGCTGCGTCTCGACGCCGGCGCCGAGCGCGCCATTCTCGCCGGCGCCAGCCTGCTGCCCGCCGGCGTGACCCGCGTCGAGGGCGATTTCGCGCGAGGGGATTGCGTGATCATGCGCAATGAGCGCGGCGGCGAAATCGGCCGCGGCCTCGCCGCCTTCGACGCCGGCGACGCGGCGGCGATCGCCGGGCGCAATTCGCATGAGGTCGAGGCGATTCTGGGCGGCCCGCAGCGCACGGCGCTGATCCACCGCGACGACATGGCGCTCGCGGGCGCCCCGGCCTCGGCCTGAAACGGCCGCCTAACCCGCCGGTTCGACCGCGTCGAGCCGCTCCAGCCAATGCGCCGGCAGGCCATGGGCGCGCGCCCCTTCGCGCAGCAGCGTGATATAGCGCAGCGAGGGCCGCCCGTCCTCGGCGGCGCCTTCGGCCACATAGGCGACCGCCGTCACGCTCCCGCCCTGCGCGTCCTCGGCCTCGATCCACGCGGGCCGGTAGCGCCGGCCCGGAACCCCTTCGCTGGCGTCGAGCCGCAGCATGTCGCGCCGGCTGATCTCATAGAGCACGCCCCAGACCTCGGCCCCGGCGCAGGGCTCGATATTGGCCGGCGCGGCCCTGCCCTTCGGCCGCCCTTCGAGATTGAAGCGCAGCCGCCAGCCCTGAAGGCGCCCCGCGCGCCAGGCGCTCGGGCGCATGCCGCGCCGCTCGCGAAAGGCGCCGTCATGCATGTTGGCGCCATAGGCGAAATACCAGACGCGGTCCGCCGGTCGCCCGGCGAGCTCCAGCCCATGGCGCCGGTAGCGCCAGCGCGAGAGCCGCCAGGAGCGCGTCGCCAGCATGACCCAGAGGCGCAGCGCGCGCCGGCGCCAGTCGATCCGCATCGAAGCCGTTCCTCCACGCCGGGGATTGAAGCGGCGCGCATTGCGCAGCCTCCCTCTTTTGCCCTAAGTCTCGACGTGACGCGACATGTCCTGACGACGCGACATGCCTTGCACCGAACCGGACGGACGGACGATGAGCGCACTCGAACTGGTCGAACCGGCCGACGACCTTCATGCGGCCATGGCCCGCCTCGGCCGGGCGGCGCGCGCGGCCGCCGGCCGGCTCGCCCTCGCGCCGGCGCAGGCCAAGGCCGACGCCCTGCGCGTCGCCGCCGCCGCGCTCCGCGCCCGCGCCGGCGAGATCGAAGCGGCCAACGCCGAAGATTACGCGGCGGCCACGGCGCGCGGCACGACGGGCTCGTTTCTCGACCGCCTCAGCCTCGACGCCAGGCGCATCGAGGCCATGGCCCGCGGCGTCGAGGAGGTCGCGGCCCTGCCCGATCCGGTCGGGCGCATGCTCGCCCGTTTCGAGCGGCCGAACGGGCTCGTCATCGAACGCGTCTCGGCGCCGATCGGCGTCATCGGAATCATCTATGAAAGCCGCCCGGCGGTGACCGCCGACGCCGGCGCGCTCTGCCTCAAATCCGGGAACGCCGCCATTCTGCGCGGCGGCTCGGAAAGCTGGCGCTCCTCGGCCCTGATCCACGCCTGCCTGGTCGAGGGCCTGCGCGCCGCCGGCCTGCCCGAGGCCGCGATCTCGCGCGTGCCGACCACCGACCGGGCCGCCGTCGGCGAGATGCTGACGGGCCTTGGCGGGACGATCGACGTGATCGTGCCGCGCGGCGGCAAAAGCCTCGTCGCCCGCGTCGAACGCGAGGCGCGCGTGCCGGTGTTCGCCCATCTCGAAGGGCTGGTGCATGTGTTCATCGACCGCGACGCCGATCTTGAAAAGGCGAAAGCCATCGTGGTCAACGCCAAGATGCGCCGCACCGGGGTCTGCGGCGCGGCCGAGACCCTGCTCGTCGACCGCGCCTGCGCGGCGACGCATCTGAAGCCGCTCCTCGCGGCGCTGATCGCGGCGGGCTGCGAGATTCGCGGCGACGAGGCGGTCCAGGCCGCCGATCCTCGCGTAAACCCCGCGCAGGAAGAAGACTGGCGCACGGAATATCTCGACGCCGTGCTGAGCGTGAAGCTCGTCGACGGGCTCGAAGGCGCGCTCGCCCATATCGCCGCCTTCGGCTCGCATCACACCGACTGCGTCGTGACCGAAAACGCCGCGACCGCCGCGCGCTTCCTGAACGAGGTCGATTCGGCGATCGTGATGCATAACGCCTCGACGCAATTCGCCGACGGCGGCGAATTCGGCTTCGGCGCCGAGATCGGCATCGCCACCGGGCGCCTGCATGCGCGCGGGCCGGTCGGCGTCGAGCAGCTGACGACCTTCAAATACAGGGTTCATGGAGACGGACAGACGCGCCCGTGACGCGCCCGCCGTCGCGCGCGCTTCCGCCGCATGGGCCGGGCCTGCGCGTGGGGCTTTTTGGCGGCAGCTTCAACCCGCCGCATGAGGGCCACGCCGCCGTCGTGCGCCTCGCGCTGCGCCGGCTCGCCCTCGACGCGGCGTGGCTGCTCGTCAGCCCCGGCAATCCGCTGAAGGACGCGCGCGAGCTCGCGCCCCTCGCCCTGCGGCTTGCGCAGGCGCGCGGGCTTACGCGCGATCCGCGCGTCAGGGCGACGGCGATCGAGGCGGCGACAGGGTCGCGCTACAGCGTCGACGTCGCGCGCTACCTCATGAGGCGCTGCCCCGGAACCCGCTTCGTCTGGATCATGGGCGCCGACAGTCTCGCCTCCTTCCACCGCTGGCGACGCTGGCGCGAGATCGCGCGGCTGATGCCGATCGCCGTCGTCGACCGGCCGGGCTCGACCCTGACCTTCGGCGGCGCGCCCGCCGGCGCCTTTCTGGCCCGGTTCCGCATCGACGAGTCCCGCGCCGCGCGCCTCGCCGGGATGACGCCGCCGGCCTTCGTGTTCCTGCACGGACGCCGCTCGCAGGCGTCCTCGACGGCGCTGCGGGCGGCGCGCAAAAAAAGTTTTGACCCGGCGCCGGAATTGGCCTCCTAATCGCCGGGTTTCCAGACGAAGTCACTTTCATTGTCTTTTTTGAGCGCAGCCTGTCGTTTGGGGTCGACATGACATTGCCTGTGATCGCCGACGGCGACTGCATATCGAACACGATCATCGGGGAAACCATAATCTTTCCGCACACCCGCGAAAGCGTGAGCGTGGCGGAGGTCGAAATCGTGCTCGCGCGCGGCGCAAGCCGGAAGGCGCGGCGCGCCGAGCCGAACGCGCTCATCGAGATCGAGGTGACGGAGGGGGCGCTGTCGGTCGTCGTCGGCCGGTCGGGGCGAACGCTGCTCGCAGGCGAGCGGATCGCCATTCCGCCGCGCGCGGCCTACGCCTATGGCAACGGCCATGACGACGAGACGCGTCTGAAGCTGCGCTATCGCCCGGCGCGCCAGTATCTGCGCTTCCTGCTCAACCGGGCGCTCGGCGCCGCCGCGCATCCCGAATGGCATGACGCGCGGGGCGAGCCGCGCCTGCTGCTGCGCGCCCTGACGCATCAGGCCTATCCGGGCTATTTCTATACGACGCAGGCGCCGATTTTCCTGCAGAAGGCGCTTTTCGCGGCGCTCGCCCCGCTCGCGCGGCTCAAGGGCTACAGCCTCGCCGTGCCGCCGCGCCCGACGCCGAGCTCGCACGCCATGTCGGGCTTCTTCCGCCGCTAGGGACAAGGCCGACCAAACGGTCTTCCGCTCCATCCCTCTGGCTCCGTTGGCCTTTTGGCTCCGTTGGCCTTTTGATTTCGTTCGACGCCGTGCGTCCGCCTGGCCCGAAGCCCTGCCGCGGCGCGGACGGACGCTCGGGCGTCCGGCCTGAAGCGGCCTCATCGAACCGGACGCGGCCGGACGGCGGATTTTGCGCCAAAGGTTAAGAACTGGTTAGCAAAAGCGTTTCGCCGACCGATTGCTTCTCCTGCAAATTCAAGGGGCAAAGAGCGGCGATCCGCCGCGCCCGCGATGCGCCGAAAACCGATTGCTGCACTTGCGAAACGGCGGGCGCGAAGGCATATCTCAAGCCAGTCAGAGACGCCGCCCGCGCCTGAAGCGCGGGAGGGGGGAACGGCGCGCTTCATCGGCGCGCCGCAATGACGCGTCGCCCGCGCCAACTCGCCTGCCGGGGCGCGGACGCGTCAAGCTTCGGTCAACTCTGATCGCGGAGACTGTGACCATCGACGGCGCGAAAAGACGCCGCCCGGCGCCCCTGCGAAGCTTCGGCTTCCTCCGGGCGCGCGACTCTGGCAGCGACGAGGCCCGACGTTCATGAACATGCCGATCAGACGACAAGACCGCCACCACATCATCCGCCTGCCCGCCGGCGAGCGGTTCCAGCTGCGCTATGTCCGGCCGGACGACAAGGAGCGGCTCGAAGAAATGTTCTCGCACGCCTCCCCCGAGGACGCGCGCTTCCGGCTGCTCGGCGCCGTCCATGGCTTCGCCGCGCATATGGCCGAGAAATTCGTCCATCTCGACCCCGAGACCGAGGTCGCCATCGTCGCGACGAGCCTGCCCGACGTGCAGCCCGAAGAAATTTACGGCGTCGTCCACATCGCCCAGGACCGGCCCGACGCCGACACCGCCGAATATGACGTGATGGTGCGCTCCGACTTCAAGGCGCACGGGCTCGGCTATCGCCTGATGACCGAGATCATCCAGTGCGCGCGCCGGCGCGGGCTGAAGGGCGTCACCGGCTATATCTCGCCGGACAATTCCAAAATGCTCCTCATGGCCAGCGAGCTCGGCTTCGTCGCGCGCCGCGGCGAGGAGAACCTCGTCGAGGTCAAGCTTGATTTCGACGAATTCGACCGCCGCCTCGAGGAGGAGCTCGGCTCCGACTGAGCCGCCGAGCGCCTGTTTCGCCGCGCTGGCG
>NZ_JBGAHM010000040.1:0-25929 GCF_044226135.1 Methylocella sp.
GGCGGCGTCCTAGACATGGCGGCGCGCTCCGTCCTCGTCACCGGCGCCTCGAGCGGCATCGGCAGGGCGCTCGCGCTCGCCTACGCCGAGCCCGGCGCGCGGCTGACGCTGATCGGCCGCGACGCCGGACGGCTCGACGCCGTCGCCGACGCCGCGCGACGAAAGGGGGCCGAAGTCACGACCGGCCTGATCGACGTGCGCGACCGGGCGGCCATGGCGGAGTTCCTGCGCGCCGAGGACGCGCGCCGCCCCTTCGACCTCGCCGTCGCCAACGCCGGCATCACCACCGGCCTCAAGCCCGGCGAGATCGCCGAGGACCCCGAGGCGACGCGGGCGCTGATCGCGGCCAATCTCTTCGGCGTCCTCAACACGGCCGAGCCGCTGATCGGGCCGATGTGCGCGCGCGGCGCGGGCCAGCTCGCCTTCGTCGGCTCGATCGCGGGTCTGATCGCCCTGCCTTACTCGCCGGCCTATTGCCTGTCGAAGGCCGCGGTGCACGCCTGGGCCGATTCGCTGCGCGGCCGGCTCGAGCCCGCCGGCGTCTGCGTCAGCCTGATCGTCGCGGGCTTCGTCAAGACGCCGCTCAACGACAGCATCGAGGCGATGAAGCCTTTCGAACTTTCGGACACGGACGCCGCCGCCCTGATCCGGCGTGGCCTCGACCGGCGCAGGGCGACGATCGCCTTCCCCTGGCCGCTCTACGCGCTCGCCCGCTTCGGCCGCCTGCTGCCAAGGCGGATCGTCGACCGCGTCCTGGCGCGCGTCGAGGTCAATGCGCCGCATACGCGGGAGCGCGCGCCGTAAGCCTCGCACAAGCTTGCGCGCGGCCGAATAAGGCCCTTTTAAGGCTCTGGTAAGCCTAATATTTTCTCATTTTCTCAAGCTCAAGTTCTGCAACATTCTGTTGCAATTCTTGGCTTGTCCCAGAACCCCGTTTCGCGCCATCTCCATGCTAGACGACGACCCTGCGAGGGGCGACGGAGCGGCGAGGCGCGGCGCGCGGACCCTTCCGGCGGACCTCGGCGCGGCGGGACGATCTGGGCGGCAGGAGCATGTTTTGTCCTTCATCGAAATTCTGACGCTTTTGAGCGACGGCGTGCTGACGGCCTCGCTCATCGGCCTCGTCTTCGTCGCGGGCGGCTTCCTCGTCCTCATCGGCGTCAACATCTTCGAGCGCCTGCGCGGCCGCAAGCTTGGCCGGCCGCTGCGCCAGCTCATCCTGACCGAGGCCGACCTGCCGGCCGTGCTGGTGCAGATCCCGACCTTCAACGAGCCCGAGACCGTCGTCGGCGCGCTGCGCTGCGCCTCCGCGCTCGACTGGCCGCGCGACCGGCTGCACATCCAGCTCCTCGACGATTCCACGGATGACACCAGCGCCGTCGCGGCGGGCGTGATCGCCGAGCTGCGCGACCGCGGCTTCCATGTCCACCATCTGCGCCGCGCCAACCGCGCGGGCTACAAGGCCGGCGCGCTGGCGGTCGGCCTCGCCCAGTCGAGCGCGCCCTATGTCGCCGTGCTCGACGTCGACTTCCGCCCGCCGTCGAGCTGGCTGCGCAAGGTCATGCCGGCGCTGATCGCCGACCGCAACGCCGCCTTCATCCAGTCGCGCTGCGAATTCGCCAACGCCGGCTCCAACTGGCTGACGCGCGCGCAGGGCCTGATGCTCGACGCCCATTACGTCCTCGAACAGGCGACGCGCTACCGCGCCGGCTGGCTGTTCCAGTTCAACGGCACCGCCGGCGTGTGGCGGCGCGAGGCGATCGAGGCGGCCGGCGGCTGGTCCTCCGATTCGCTGTGCGAGGACCTCGACCTCACCGTGCGCGCCGAGATCGCCGGCTGGCGCGGCCTGTTCTCCATGGAGCCCGCCGTCCCCGGCCTCGTGCCTGACCAGGTCCGCCACTGGCGCGTGCAGCAGCGGCGCTGGTCGAACGGCTTCGTGCAGGTGGCGCGCAAGCTCATGAAGCAGGTCTGGTCCTCGGACTGGACGCTCGGGCGCAAGATCTCGGCCATGCCGCTCATTCTGGTGCAGGCCTTCTACCCCTGCGCGGCCGTCGCCACCGGCTCGCTCACCGCCAGCATCCTGCTGCGGCAGGGCGACGCCACGGCCTATGCGCCGGCGATCGGCGTCCTCGTGGCGCTGATCCTCATGGTCGCGGTCGGCATGACCCTGACGCCCTATCTCCTGCTGCGGCGCGGCTCCATCTCGCGCTATCTCGCGACGCTCGCCTCGCTGACGCCGCTGATGATCTTCGTCAGCCTGTCCAACGCGCCCTCGATCCTCAAGACCGTGTTCGGCGGCGAGGACACCTGGACGCGCACGCCGAAGTCGGCGGTCGCCCCCGTGAACGCCGCGCCCGCCGAGCGAATCGGCCGCGCCGCCTGACCGGCGCGCCACGCCGCCGCCGCCCGCCAAAGCCGCCTTCCGGGCGGCTTTTGGCCGTCGTCGGGCGGCGCGCCGGAAAAGCGCCGAAATCCTGCCGCTGATATCGCCGTCGAACAGGAAGCCGGAGCCGGGCCGCGATCGCGGCCCGCCGCTCCGGCCCGACACGCCAGGGCCGAAGGGCGGCGCAGCGCCGCCCAACAAGGAGCTGTCTCATGCCGCATCGCGTCCGCGATCGACGCGGATCGTCCCGTCGTCCGCTTCTCCCCGCGCTCCGTCCGCTCGCCGCGGCGGCGGCGCTGAGCCTCGCCGCCGCCGGCGGGGCGGGCGCGCAAGGCTGGCTCGACGGCTTCAAGAGCTTCGACTGGAAGGAGTTCTTCACCTATCACGGCGACAAGGAGAAAGAGGGCGGCTCCTCCCGCCAGTCGGGCGGCCGGCGCATCTTCTGCCCGGAGATCGTCGTGCTCGACGGCACCGCGGCGGCGCAGTTTTACGCCGGCCAGCCGCCGAGCAACCAGAACCTGCGCCACCAGTTCGCGATCACCGACGCCGTGCGCGAATGCGCCATGCAGGACGACAAGGTGGCCTTCAAGGTCGGCGTCGCCGGCAACGTCCTGCTCGGGCCCGCCGGCGCCCCGGGCAGCTTCTCAATTCCGATCCGCGTCGCCGTCGTCGACAATCGCGACAATGAGCCTGTCGTCAGCAAGCTCTACCACGCCACGGCGGTCATCCCGCAAAACGAGGCGCAGGCCCAGTTCTCGGTCGTCACCGAACCTTTGACCGTGCCGTTCTACCAGGACCACACCGAGGACGACTACACGATCAAGGTCGGCCTCGATCAGGGGCCCGAGAAGGCCGCCGGCAGGTCGAAATGACGGCTGGAGGAAAATGAAGGCCGCGCGGCGACGCGCCTGGCCCGGCCGGCGCGCCGGGGGTACGCCTTAAGTCTCAAAGCGCGCGACCGGCGTTGACAAGAGCGTGGCGCCGCACAATATCAGAAGCGTCAGTTCCTCCTCGCGGAAGAGTCCGGCGCTTCATGCGCCGGCGCCGAAGGCGCAACCGCCCCGGAATCGCTCAGGCCCCAGGACCGCCAGGAGGTGACGCTCTGGAAAGAGACGCTCCGTCAGGAGCGTCCGCCGAAGGAGGCAGCCTCGCCGTGTGGCGAGGGAACGCTCTCAGGCGCCACGGACAGAGGGGGCGAACGCGGTCCGCAAAGGCCGCATGTTTCGCTTTCGAGGGTTCCATGGACGCCGAGCTTGTCGCCGACACTGCGCAAAAGCCGCTTGCGCGCACGCCTCTTCACGATCTCCACCGCGCGCTCGGCGCGCGGCTCACGCCTTTCGCCGGCTATGAGATGCCGGTGCAATATCCCTCGGGCGTCATCGCCGAGCATCTTCACACGCGCGCCGCGGCGGGGCTGTTCGACGTTTCGCATATGGGGCAGGCGCTGCTCGAAGGCGCCCATGCGCTCGAGGATCTCGAAGGCCTCGTTCCCGGCGACCTCATCGACCTCGAGCCGGGCTTCATGCGCTACACCCAGCTTCTCGACGCCGAAGGCGGGATTCTCGACGATCTGATGGCGACGCGCCTGCCCGACGAAGCCGGCCGCCAGCGCGTCTATCTCGTCGTCAACGCCGGCGGCAAGGAGGCCGATTTCGCCCTGATCGACAAGGCGCTGCCCGCCTGCCGCCTGACGCGCCTCGACGACCTCGCCCTGCTCGCCCTGCAGGGGCCGGAGGCGGCCGCCGCTCTCGCCGCGCTTCTGCCCGGCGTCGAGCGCATGACCGCGCTTCCGGCCGCGGCGGCGGAAGATTTCGCCAAAGCCCTTCTCGCCGACCCGAGGGTCAAGCCCGCCGGGCTCGGCGCGCGCGACTCCCTGCGGCTCGAGGCCGGCTTCTGCCTCTGCGGCCATGACATCGACGCCTCGACCGATCCGGTGGAGGCCGGGCTGTCGTGGTCGATCGGCAAGCGCCGCCGGCTCGAGGGCGGCTTTCCGGGCTTTGCGCGCATCGCCCGGGCCATCGCGCACGGCCCGGCCCGCAAGCGCGTCGGCCTCCTCCTCGAAGGCAGGCAGCCGGCGCGCGAGGGCGCGGCGATCGAGACCGCGGACGGGCGCCCCGTCGGCGTCGTCACCTCGGGCGGCTATGCGCCGAGCCTCGGCCGGCCGGTCGCGATGGGCTATGTCGAGGCCGCCTCCGCCAAAGCGGGCGCGCCGCTGCGCCTGATCCTGCGCGGAAAGCCCGCCGAGGCGCGCGTCGTCGCCCTGCCTTTCGTTCCATACCGCTATGTCAGGGGAGCCTGATGCCCGATCTGCGTTTCACCAAAGACCATGAATATATCCGCCTCGGGCCCGACGGCGTCGCCGTCGTCGGCGTCACCGACTACGCCCAGTCGCAGCTCGGCGACGTCGTGTTCGTCGAACTGCCCAAGGTGGGCGCGAGCCTTGAGCAGGGGGCCGAGGCCGCCGTCGTCGAAAGCGTGAAGGCCGCGAGCGGCGTCAACGCGCCGGCTTCCGGCGAGGTGGTCGAGGTCAACGGCGAGCTCGAGGAAAAGCCCGCTCTCGTCAACGAGGACCCGGCCGGCGCCGGCTGGTTCCTGAAGCTCAGGGTCTCCGACCCGTCTCAGGTCGACGCGCTGATGGACGAGGCCGCTTATCTGGCCTTCGTCGCGACGCTCGACTGACGCAGCTTTTCTCCGCGCGACCACCAAAGATCAAACGATCGGAACTCCATGCGCTATCTGCCCCACACGCCCGAAGACCGCGCCGACATGCTGGCGCGCGTCGGCGTCGCCTCGATCGAGGCCCTGTTCGAACAGATCCCCGAAGACAAGCGGCTGGCGCGCCTGCTCGACCTGCCGACGCGGCGGGGCGAGATGGACGTCGAGCGGCTCCTGTCGGCCATGGCCGCGCGCAACGTGCCGGCGGGCTCGGTCCCGTTCTTCGTGGGGGCCGGCGCCTACAAGCACCATGTCCCGGCGAGCGTCGACCATCTGATCCAGCGCTCCGAGTTTCTCACGAGCTACACGCCCTATCAGCCCGAAATCTCGCAGGGCACGCTGCAGGCGGTGTTCGAGTTCCAGACCCAGGTCGCCGCCCTGACCGGCATGGAGATCGCCAACGCCTCCATGTATGACGGCTCGACCGCCACGGTCGAGGCGACGCTGATGGCGCATCGCGTCACGGGGCGGCGCAAGGCCGTGCTGTCGGGCGGGCTGCACCCCCATTACGCCGAGGCCGTGCGCACGGTTTCGACCATGACCGAGAACGAGGCGCTGAGCCTGCCGGCGGACGTGTTCGCGCTCGAGGATCTCGTCGGCGCGATCGACGGCGAGACCTCCTGCGTCGTCGTGCAGACGCCCGACGTGTTCGGCAATCTGCGCGATCTCGCGCCGGTCGCCGCCGCCTGCCATGAGAAAGGCGCGCTGCTCGTCGCCGTCGTGACGGAGGCGGTCTCGCTCGGCCTCGTCAAATCTCCGGGCGAAATGGGCGCCGACATCGTCGCGGGCGAGGGGCAGTCGCTCGGCAACGGGCTGAATTTCGGCGGGCCCTATGTCGGCCTGTTCGCGACGCGCGCGAAATATCTGCGCCAGACGCCGGGCCGGCTCTGCGGCCAGTCGGTCGACGCCGACGGGCGGCGCGCCTTCACGCTCACGCTTTCGACGCGCGAGCAGCACATCAAGCGCGAGAAGGCGACCTCCAGCATCTGCACCAATTCGGGCCTGTGCAGCCTCGCCTTCTCGATCCACATGACCCTGCTCGGCGAGGCGGGGCTGCGCCGGCTCGCCAGGATCAACCACGCCAACGCCGTCGACCTCTCGGGGCGTCTGTCGGACGTGTTCGGCGTCGAGGTTCTGAACAGGAGCTTCTTCAACGAATTCACGATCCGCGTGCCGGGCCCGGCCGCGGAAATCGTCGAGCATCTCGCCCAGAAGGGGATTCTCGCCGGCGTCCCGGCCTCGCGCCTGTGGCCCGACGCCGACCTCGACGACCTGCTCATCGTCGCCTCAAGCGAGGTCAACTCCGCCGAGGACCGCGCCGCCCTCGCCGCCGCCCTGAGGGAGATCGCCTGACATGAACAAGCCCGAACGTCCCATCACGGCGCAGGAGCTTTCGACGCGCGCGCTTTCGACGCGCGAGGTTTCGGCGGGCGGGCCCGCCGCCCCGCGCAGCTTCTCGTCGAACGCCGGCCTCGAACTCGAGGAAGGGCTGATCTTCGAGATCGGCCGGGCGACGACGACCGGCGTCGACCTCGACGAGCCCGCGCCCTTTTCGAGCCGGCTCGGCGGCCTTGAGCGCGCGGCGCCGATCGGCCTGCCGGGGCTCAGCGAACCCGAGGCCGTGCGCCATTACGTGCGCCTGTCGCAAAAAAACTACTCCATCGACGCCAATCTCTATCCGCTCGGCTCCTGCACCATGAAGCACAACCCGCGCCTCAACGAGGCGATGGCGCGGCTGCCGGGATTCGCCGACATCCATCCGCTGCAGCCGCAGTCGACCGTCGCGGGGGCGCTCGAGCTGATGCATGAGCTTTCCTTCTGGCTCATGGAGATGACCGGCATGCCCGCCGTCGCGCTGTCGCCGAAGGCCGGCGCGCATGGCGAGGCCTGCGGCATGATGGCGATCAAGGCCGCGATCGCCGCGCGCGGGGAGGGCGCGACGCGCCGCGTCGTGCTCGTGCCGGAATCTGCCCATGGCACCAATCCCGCGACCGCCGCGCTCGTCGGCTTCCGCACGAAGACCGTGCCCTGCGGGCCGGACGGGCGGGTCGATCTCGCCGCCCTCAAGACCCTGCTCGGGTCCGACGTCGCGGCGATCATGCTGACCAATCCGAACACCTGCGGCCTGTTCGAGCGCGACGTCGTGGCGATCGCCGAGGCGGTCCACGCCGCCGGGGCGTTTTTCTATTGCGACGGCGCGAACTTCAACGCGGTCGTCGGCAAGACGCGTCCGGGCGACCTTGGCGTCGACGCCATGCACATCAACCTGCACAAGACTTTTTCGACGCCGCATGGCGGCGGCGGGCCGGGGGCGGGGCCTGTCGCGCTGTCGCACAGGCTCGCGCCCTTCGCGCCGGTCCCCTTCGTGCGGCGCGAGGAAAACGGGCTGAGGCTCGTCGAACAGGTCGAGGAGAAGTCGCAGGCGTTCGGGCGCATGTGCGCCTTCCACGGCCAGATGGGCATGTTCGTGCGCGCGCTCGCCTATATGCTCTCGCATGGCGCGGACGGGCTGAGGCAGGCGTCTGAAGACGCGGTGCTCAACGCCAACTACATCCGCGCGAGCCTCGCCGACCTGATGTCGCAGCCCTTCGGCGACCAGCTCTGCATGCATGAGGCGCTGTTCGACGACGCCTGGCTGAAGCCTTCGGGCCTCTCGACGCTCGATTTCGCCAAGGCGATGATCGACGAGGGCTATCATCCGATGACGATCTATTTCCCGCTCGTCGCCCATGGCGCCATGCTGATCGAGCCGACGGAATCCGAGAGCAAGGCTTCGCTCGACCTTTTCATCGCGACGCTGCGCGATCTCGCCTTCCGCGCCCTCGCCGGCGAGACGGAGCGCTTCCTTGAGGCGCCGCGCCACGCGCCGCGCCGGCGCGTCGACGAGACGCGGGCCGCGCGCAATCCTGTCCTGAAATGGACGCCGCCCGCCGGCGACGCGACGGCGAAATAGACGTTTCGCCGCCGCCGGCGGCCGCGGCGAAACGTCTCAAGCCTTACAAACAATCGTCACGAACATGACGAAGCGGGATGGGCCTCCATCCCGCTTTTTGTTTGCGCGCGCCCCGCGGAAGCGGCCAAAACGTTTCGACGCGGCAAATTCACCCGACGTTCACGCGGATCGTGCCAGATTTTTGGAGCGAATCCCGCCCTGCGGCGCGCGCGCGATTGTGCGGCGTGCGGCGGCGCACCGCGAAATCGTGACGTCGCCGTCATTAAATACACGCTATTGGAGCTAGGGTCGCGTGCCGAACCAAAACGCATGCGTAGCGTTTTCGTTTGGCGCTGCGAAGGTTTGTTCGCGGTTGCAAAACATCCCAGGACCATCCATATACCATCCATATGGATGGAGACGAACATGGGCGCAGAAATCCACCGCCTTCGGGAGCGCATTTCCGACAGCGAAAAGATCACGATCAACCTCGGTTACGTGGACCTTGGCCAGATCGACCTGCTGGTGCGGGAAGGGTTTTACTCCAACCGGACGGACATGATCCGCACGGCCATCCGCACCCAGCTTCGTCACCACGCCGAGGATCTGAAGCAGACCATCGTGCGCGAGACCCTCGAAATCGGGCTTCGGCACTACAGCAGGGAGGATCTGGAGAAAGTGCAGGCCGACGGCGAGATGCTGAGCATCCGCGTGATCGGCCTTGCGATCATCGCCGAAGACGTTCCCGCCGCGCTCGCCTGCGAGACGATCAAGTCGATCACGGTGCTGGGCGCGCTTCAGGCGAACAAGGCGGTCAAGGCCGCTCTGGCCGACAGGCTGCGGTGATGCGCGGCTTCGGCAAGACGCTTCTGTCCGCCGCTTCGAAAGGGACTGATTTGATGAAGACCGTATTCGATGGGGCCATGCGCAAGGCTGTCGCGCTGACGGCGGGCCAGAATCCTGTTGAGGCCACGAAGACGATTCAGGACGCCCTCGCCGCGGCCGACCCTTTCCGGCCGAACCTCGCCGCCGACAGGACGCGGCCCGCAGGACTGTGGAAGGCGGCGGACCCGCTCGACGCGGCGGAGCCCAAAGCCGTGAAGCCCGAGACCGCGGCGCCCAAGGCCGCGCCGTCCTTCGCGGCGTCGCCCTTCGCCGCGTCGCCCTACGCCGGCCTCACCGTCGGCGACCTGCTCGACAGCCTGCGCGAGCGCTTTGCCTCGACCGACGAAAGCGTCGCGCTCGAGCGCGCGCCGCCGCCCGCCGCCGATCTCCCCGCCGGGAAGCCGGTCGAAGACGGCGCGCGTTTCGTCAACCGCTCCTTTTCCTGCGCCGCCGGAACGCGCCGCTACAAGCTGTTCGTTCCGAGCGCGGCCGCGCTCGGCCGGCCCATGCCGCTCGTCGTGATGCTGCATGGCTGCCGGCAGGACGCCGACGACTTCGCGCTCGGCACCGGCATGAACGCGCTCGCCGAAGCGAACGGCTTTCTCGTCGCCTATCCGCGCCAGTCGTCGAGTTCGAACCAGATGGGCTGCTGGAACTGGTTCAACCTCAAGGACCAGGTGCGCGAATCGGGCGAACCGGCGATCATCGCCGGCATCACGCGGGAGATCATGGAGGCGTTCCCGGTCGATTCGGAGCGCGTGTTTGCGGCCGGGCTCTCGGCGGGCGGGGCGATGGCGGCGATCCTCAGCGTCAACTATCCCGATCTGTTCAAGGCGGTCGGCATCCATTCCGGCCTTCCCTGCGGCGCGGCGACGGACATCGCCTCGGCCTTTCTGTCGATGAAGCACGGCGCGACGCTGCAGGGCGCGACGCCGCGCGAGGTCAATGTGCGCACCATCGTCTTTCAGGGCGGCGCCGACCGCACTGTCCACCCCTCCAACGCCGATCTGATCGTCGCCTTCGCCAGCGCGGGACTGGACGACGCCGAGGAGACGCGCCAGACCGGACGCACGCCGGCGGGCGTTTCCTATGAGCGCACCGTCATCGGCAAGCGCGGCGGCGCGCCGCAGGTTGAATATTGGGCGATTCCCGGGCTCGGCCACGCCTGGTCGGGCGGCTATCCCGAGGGCTCCTTCACGGATCAGCAGGGTCCTGACGCCTCGCTCGAGATGCTGCGCTTCTTCATGCAGTCATAAATCTTCGAGCGTTCACAATAGTCTTTGTGCGGTCACAATGAGCGGAGCCGTCGCGCGCCCGGCGCGGCGGCCGCTTTGTGTTTCGCCGCGCCTTCAGCTTTTCTGGCGTGAAAACCGCGCCGCCAGGGCGCTGGCCGCCTCCCACACATCGGCCCACGCCACGTCGAAGCCGTCGTCGCCGCCGAAATAGGGATCGGCGACGCTTTCGCCCTCCCGTCCAGGCGCGGCGTCGAGCAGCAGCGAGAGGCGCGCGCTCGCGTCCGCCGGCGCGATCGACCGCAGCCGCGCCAGATTTTCAGCGTCGAGCGCGAAAATATGCGTGAAGCGGCGGAAATCCTCCGCCTTCACCTGCCGCGCGCGACAGCCCGAAATGTCGAGCCCGTGCTTGCGCGCCACGGCCTGCGCGCGCCGGTCCGGCGGCTCGCCGACATGCCAGTCTCCCGTCCCCGCCGAATCGATCCTGGCCGTGAGCCCGGCCGCCTCCGCCGCGCGCCGGAACGCCGCTTCGGCGAGCGGCGAGCGGCAGATGTTGCCGAGGCACACGAAAAGAGCCGCGGGCGCGGCGCCTGCTTCTTCGGCGGCGTGGGACGGCGGCGGCTTGGCGTCGGTCATGGGCGGGGCGGTTCCGGGGGCGGCGATCGACTTCGCCGCCAAGCCTAGGCGATTGTCCCGCGCCGCGACAGGCGGCGAAGCGCCGCCAGTTCGGGACAAGGTTGCCGCGGACATACTGCAAAAGTTCAAGTTGAGGGATTTGGCGTTCCGCCAGACGGAGCGGGCCTGCGACGCGGGTCTCGACGAACGCGGGCCACGACGGATGGAGGACGCCTCGACCCCCCAGCGTGTAATGAAAAAAGGACTGACAGACTTATGGAGTGGAATGAAATTCAAAGGATAAAATTGAAGTAAGCGCACGGAGAAGATCGAGAAATGGACTATGAATACGCCGGGAATCCAGCGGCTTGAGTAGAATTAAACGGTTTAATTTAGATGCGCCTCATGCTTGGAGCGCTAATTTCCAGGAACACACGGCCGCCGGAAGTCGAACGGCGGGCCGACGCCGCGGCGCCTGTCTTGAAAAAGCGCGGCCGGCGGAGCGTCATGGCATCGAGGGATGAGGCTTCTTATGGCGAATGCTCTAAAGAGCGCGGCGGCGCCGGCGCGGATCGAAACTTCGGCGCGCGTGCGCACGGGCTACCTCGAAGCGCTGAATCTGGTCGAGCGGCTGCATCGTCGCCTGCTCGACGTCATCAAGGATGAATTCGACCGCCGCGGCCGCAGCGACGTCAACGCCGTGCAGGCGCTGCTGCTTTTCAATATCGGCGACAAGGAGCTGACGGCGGGCGAATTGCGCACGCGCGGCTATTACCTCGGCTCCAACGTCTCCTATAACGTCAAGAAGCTGGTCGAGACCGGCTATCTCCATCACGCCCGCTCGCGCGTCGACCGCCGCGCCGTGCGCATCAGCCTCACCGAAAAGGGCCGCGACGTGCACAATGTCGTGAGCGCGCTCTATGACAAGCATGTGCTGACGGTCGAACAGATCGGCGGCGTGAGCTGCGAAGAGTTCGGCCGCCTGAACGTCGCGCTGGCGCGGCTTGAGCGCTTCTGGACCGACCAGATTCGGTACAGGCTGTAAAACGCCTCCCGAAACGCGCCTTTCGCGGGGCGCGGCGGCTGCGGACAGGCGGCGTCGGCGCATGGACCGCCCGTCAGGCGCGCCGACGCGCAAGCCCGCGGCTCGCCTGTCGTTGCGGAGCGCCGCCGTTCGTCCCGGCCTTGGTCGCCCGAACGTCTCCGATCGGCCGCTTCCGCCGACGGCCGCCGGTTTGGCCGCCGCGTTGCGGCGCCCGCGTCGCAGCCTCGCCGAAAAGCGGCGGCGCGGCGCCCGGCGCCCTATTTGCGCCTTCTTAACCCTCAGGATGGATAGATATCTCCCGAGGCGTTGCGGGCGTCTTTTCACGGCTCTTTGTTTCGTCAGCGCCGCCTTGATGACATAGCGAAGGCTTCGGTCGACCGGAACTCTCGGCGTCGGAGCGGTTCATCCGCCGACCTGAACGCGGCTTTGAAAAACGCGTCATTGACATTGGAACGGTCTCCGCCGTCCGCCCCGCCAAAAGGCCCGGCGCGGCGCGGGCCTCCGTCCGGCGCCTTCGGGGCGTGGGCGCGAGGGGCCCGGCGGAATGGCCCGAGCAAAAAAGGAAGACAAGGTGCGACGCCAGAGGAGCAGCTCTGATATGGCGAAAGTTTTTGACAGGGCGCGGCGCGCCCCGGCCCTCGCCGCCGTGTCCGGCCTTGGCCTCGCGGCCGCCTTCGCCGCCGCGCTCCCGGCCCAGGCCGCAGGCTTCGGCGACCAGGCCGAATGGGCGCAGCGCTACGACGCCGCGCCGCAGCTCGCCGTCTCCCGCTCGAACACGCCGGTCCTCTCGCAGCCGACGCTCTACGCCACCGAGCAGGCGATCGAAACCTATCGCAAGATTGTCGCCAGCGGCGGCTGGAACACCGTGCCGGCCGGCGCGACGCTGCGAATCGGCTCGAACGGCCCGGCCGTCGTCGCGCTGCGCAAGCGCCTCGCGGCGTCGGGCGACCTCATCGACGCGGCGGTCAACGCCTCGCCCGTGTTCGATTCCTTCGTCGAAGCCGGCGTCAAGCGCTTCCAGGCCCGCCACGGCCTGCTCGAGACGGGCGTCGTCAACAAGGAGACGCTCGCCGCGCTCAATACCTCGGCCGACTTCCGCCTGCACCAGCTCGAGATCAATCTCGTGCGCCTGCGCTCCTATTCGGGCAATCTCGGCGAGCGCTTCGTCATGGCCAACATCCCGGCCATGGCCATCGAAACCGTCGAGAACGGGACGGTCGCCACCCATCACGCGGCCGGCGTCGGCAAGATCGACCGCCAGTCGCCGGTCATGATGACCAAGGCGACCGACATCAACTTCAATCCCTACTGGACCGTGCCTGCGTCGATCATCCGCAAGGATCTGATCCCGAAGATGCAGAAGAACCCGAATTATCTGACCGAGCACAAGATCCGCATCTTCGACAAGGAGAGCCGCGAGATCTCGCCCTCGCAGATCAACTGGAATTCGATGGAGGCGACGAACTATCGCTACCGGCAGGATCCGGGCGGGGACGTCAATTCGCTCGGCGTGGTGCGCATCAATATCGCCAACCCCTATGGCGTCTACATGCACGACACGCCCGAGAAGGGCGTGTTCGGCGACGATTTCCGCTTCGTCTCCTCGGGCTGCATCCGCATCCAGAACGTGCGCGACTATGTCGCCTGGCTGCTCAAGGACACGCCCGGCTGGACACGGCCGCAGATCGACGAGGCGATCCGGTCGGGCCAGCGCATCGACGCGAAGCTTGCGAGCCCGGTGCCGGTCTATTGGGTCTATGTCACGGCCTGGGCGACGCCGGACGGCGTGATCCAGTTCCGCGACGACATCTATCAGCGCGACGGCCTTCCGCAGGCGGCCGACGCTTCGGGCGCGCCGCTGCAGGAGGCGATCCAGCCCGGCCCGCAGCGCACCGCCGCAGCCGGCGGCGGCAATGCGCGCGGCCTCGCCCCGGTCGCCGACGAAGAATAGCGGCGGTCAGAAAATCCTGTAAAAACAAAGCCGCCGGACATGTCCGGCGGCTTTGTTGCATTTGCAAGGGGCTGGAGCGCGGCGGGATCAGCGTGTCGCCGTCCCGCCCTGCGCCAGGGCCCCGTCTCCCGTCACTGCACGGAGAATTCGATGCGGCGGTCGGTGCGGTTCGCGCCCGTGGCGCTCGAAGCCGCGCTGCCATAGCCCTTGGCGGTCACGGCTTCGGGGGCCACGCCGGCGTCGGTCAGAACCTTGCGGACGGCGTCGGCGCGCTGCTGCGACAGCACGAGGTTGCGGGCCGGGTCGCCCGTCTGGTCGGTGTAGCCGCCGATATGGACGACCGTGCCGGCGGGAAGCTTCTTGATGAGCTCGGCGGCGCGCAGAAGAATGACCTCGCCCTGGTCCTCGACGACGGCGCTGCCGGTCGCAAAATTCAGCACGACCTTGTTGAGCGCCGCGACGATCGTGTCGCCGCTGAGGTTCTGCTCGAGCGTCACGACGTCGAAGGTCGCGGTTTCTTCGGGCTTCAGCGTCGCCACCGTGACCGAGCCGCCGAACAGCGCCTTCAGCTTCGCGACGATTGCGTCGACGTCGGCGGCGGGCAGGGCGCCGCCGACGGCGACCTTGGCCCCGTCGAACACGGCCTGGAGATTGGGCGCCTTCAGCAGCGCGATCGCGTCGGAGATTTTGCCGAGCCACGGCGCCTCGCCGACATGAGGGTCGACGTTGAGCCCGTCGACGACCCGGCCGCCGAATGTGGCCTTCAGCGCGTCGAGGATCGAGGCGCGGGACGCCTCGCTCGGCACGACGCCGGTGGCGACGGCGCCGGCGGCGTCATGCAGCACGGCGATATGGGCGTGTTCGCCCTGGACCGCGGGCGCGGCGGTCGGCGCAGGCGCCGCGGCCGTCGTCGCAGGGGCGGCGGGAGCGGGAGTCGCGGCCGGCGCGGCGGCTTCGGGCGCCGGCGCGGGCTTCCCGTAGTCGGCGGTGAAGAAATGATAGGCGATGCCGGCCGCGAGAAGCGCGGCGAGCGCGGGGAAGATGATGCGGTTGGCGCCGCCGGTGTCGTGCCCGCGTCCGGTGCGGACGGCGGCGGCGGGCGGGGCGCGGTCATGCGCGCGCGCGGCCGCCGGGGCGATGGTCGGGGCGGGGGCCGCGGCGGCGGCGGCCGGCGCCCCGAGGAAGGCCGCGAGGCCGGCCGGAACGGAGGTCGGAATGACGCCGCCCGCCGTCAGCAGGCCGACGAGCTTCGGCGTCAGATAGGCGAGGGCGGCGGTCGCGACGCCGGGGTCGATCCCGACCTTTTCGGCGAGCGCGGCGATCGTCTGGAGACCGAAGGCCTGCGACGCGCCCGGGGGCGAATGCGGCGGATTGTTCGAATTGCCGATCCAGGAGCGCGCGAGATCGCCGAGCCCGTTGGAGGACAGCGTGTCGAGAAAGGACGTGAGTCCGCCCGCCTGTCCGAAGATCAGACGCACGACCTCCTTGAGCAGGCCGCCCGCCGCGGGCCCGATGCCCAGGCTTGCGCCGACTTCCGATGCGAGATCCTCGATGGCCGCCATGTGATAGCTCCCTGTTCGATGTTCTGCGGCGCGCTCGCCGTCGTTCGGGCGCAAAACGCCCGCGGTCCGGTCTGCGGCCGGCCTGCGGCGGATGATGCGGCGCGAAGCAAAGCCCCAAGCTTGACGCTTGTCAATTTGCGCCGGCGGCGTGTCCTGCGTCTTTCGACAGAGCCCGCCGAATCGGCCTGCGCGCCGCGCGGGGCAAAAATTCTTTTGCCCTTCGCAAATAATTCCACGGCGGCGTCTGCTTCCTTCGTCGTAGGGGCCATGATATTGCGGTCCGCACGGCCCGTTTCGCACGGGCGTCGTGGCGCCCCCTTGCGCCGTCGCGCCCTTTCGTTCCATCACGAGCCTTGAAGCAGGGCTCGACGCCGAACCGTTTCTTGACCGTTTCTTGGAGGAGATCGCAGATGAGCCAGGCCAGCGCCGAAAAGAGCGCACTTTCCAATTCGTTTTTCGCTGCGCATCTCAAGGAGGCCGATCCCGAAATCGCCAACGCCGTCGAGCTGGAGCTCGGCCGCCAGCGGCATGAGGTCGAGCTGATCGCCTCCGAGAACATCGTCTCGCGCGCGGTGCTCGACGCGCAGGGCTCGATCCTCACCAACAAATACGCCGAAGGCTATCCGGGCCGGCGCTACTACGGCGGCTGCCAGTATGTCGACATCGCCGAGACGCTGGCGATCGAGCGCGTCACCCGCCTGTTCGACTGCAAGTTCGCCAACGTCCAGCCGAACTCCGGCAGCCAGGCCAACCAGGCCGTGTTCCTCGCGCTGCTGCAGCCGGGCGACGCCTTCATGGGCCTCGACCTCGCCGCCGGCGGCCATCTCACCCATGGCTCGCCGGTCAATCTGTCGGGCCGCTGGTTCAAGCCGATTCCCTATGGCGTGCGCCGCGACGACCACCGCATCGACATGGAGCAGGTGGAGAAGCTCGCGCAGGAGCACAAGCCGAAGATGATCATCGCCGGCGGCTCGGGCTATCCGCGCCACTGGGATTTCGAGGGCTTCCGCAGGATCGCCGATTCGATCGGCGCCTATTTCTTCGTGGACATGGCCCATTTCGCGGGCCTCGTCGCCGGCGGCGTGCATCCCTCGCCGTTCCCGCACGCCCATGTCGTCACCTCGACCACGCACAAGACCCTGCGCGGCCCGCGCGGCGGCCTGATCCTGACCAATGACGCGGACCTCGCCAAGAAGATCAATTCGGCGGTGTTCCCCGGCCTGCAGGGCGGCCCGCTGATGCATGTCATCGCCGGCAAGGCGGTGGCCTTCGGCGAGGCGCTGCAGCCCGAGTTCAAGGTCTACGCCCGTCAGGTCGTCGAGAACGCGCGCGCGCTCGCCGAGACGCTCAAGGGCGCGGGCTTCGACCTCGCGTCGGGCGGCACGGACAACCATCTGATGCTGGTCGACCTGCGGCCGAAGTCCCTCACCGGCAAGGCGGCGGAGGCGGCCCTCGGGCGCGCCAACATCACCTGCAACAAGAACGGCGTGCCCTTCGACACGGCGAGCCCGATGGTCACCTCCGGCATCCGCCTCGGCGCGCCGGCGGCCACCTCGCGCGGCTTCGGCGTCGCCGAGTTCAAGAAGGTCGGCGAGCTGATCGCCGAGACGCTCGACGGCCTGTCCGCCAATGGCGATCAGGGCAACGGCGAGGTCGAGGCCAAGGTCAAGAAGTCCGTTCTCGAATTGACCGGGCGCTTCCCGATCTACTAAGAACGGCCCATGCGATGTCCTTACTGCGGCGGACTGGAAACACAGGTTAAGGACTCGCGCCCGACCGACGACGCCGCCGCGATCCGGCGGCGTCGCGTCTGCCCGGATTGCGGCGGCCGGTTCACCACCTTCGAGCGCGTGCAATTGCGCGAGCTCATGGTGGTCAAGAAATCCGGCCGGCGTGTCCCCTTCGAACGGGACAAGCTGACGCGCTCCCTCGAAATCGCCCTGCGCAAGCGCCCCGTCGACGCCGAGCGCGTCGAGCGCATGGTCAATGGCGTCGTGCGCCAGCTCGAAAGCCAGGGCGAGGCCGAAATCCACAGCGCCCAGATCGGCGAGCTGGTCATGGAGGGGCTGCGCGGCCTCGACAGCGTGGCCTATGTCCGTTTCGCCTCCGTCTATCGCAATTTCCGCGAGGCGCGCGATTTTCACGCCCTGATCGACGAGCTTGGCGCTCAGGAGGGCGAAAGCGGGGGCGCGGAAGACGCGTCCGCGGCCGCGCCTGAGCCCCCGAAAACCCCGACGAGACCGTGACCGGCCTGCCCATGGCGCTGGATGACGAAGATTCGCGCTTCATGGACGCGGCGATCGCGCTCGCGCGCCGCGGCCTCGGGACCTGCGCGCCCAATCCGGCGGTCGGCGCGCTGATCGTCCGGGACGGCGTGATCCTCGCCCGCGGCTGGACCCAGCCCGGCGGGCGGCCGCACGCCGAAACCGAGGCGCTGCGCGCGCTTGAGGCCGCCGGGCGCCGCGACGACGCGCAGGACGCGACGCTCCAGAACGCCACGCTGTATGTCACGCTCGAACCCTGCAGCCATCATGGCCGGACGCCTCCCTGCGCCGAAGCGGTGGCCAAGGCCGGCTTCGGCCGCGTCGTTTCGGCGCTCGAAGATCCGGACCCGCGCGTCGCCGGGCGCGGCCACGCCATGCTGCGCGCCGCCGGAATCGAGGTGAGGGCCGGCGTGCGGCGCGAGGCGGCGCTCGCCGCCAATCTCGGCCATGTGCTGCGGGTGACGCGGCGGCGTCCGTTCGTCTGCGTCAAGCTCGCGTTGACGGCGGACGGCTTTTCGGCCTCGGCGCCCGGCGCGCCGCGCCTGATGGCCACGGGCGAGGCCGCCGCCCGCGCCGTCCATATGTGGCGCGCGCAGCATGACGCGATCCTGATCGGCGCTGGCACGGCGCGGACCGACGATCCGCTGCTGACCGTGCGCCTGCCGGGCCTTTCCGGGCGCCGGCCGCTGCGCGTCGTGCTCGATCCGCGCGTCACGCTCTCGCCGGCCTCTCAGCTCGCCCTCGGCGCCCGGACGGCGCCGACCCTTCTCATCGCCGCGGCCGGCGAGCCCGACGCGCAGGGCCGCGCCGCGCGCGACGTCCTGCGCGGCCTTGGCGTCGACATCGCCGAGGCGCCCTCCGACACGCGCGGCGGGCTCGATCTTTTGGCCGCACTTGAGCTGCTTGCGGCGCGCGGCGTGACGCGCCTGTTCTGCGAGGCGGGGCCAAGGCTCGCCGAGGCGTTTCTCGCGGCCGGCCTCGCCGACGAGGTTCTGCTGCTGCGCGGACCGCGGCGCTTCGGCGGCCCCGGAATTCAGGGCCTCGCGCCCGAACGGATCAAGGCGCTTCACGACGCGTCGCGCTATGAGAGGGTCGAGACGCGCCTGATCGGCGACGACGCCCTGACGCGGCTCCACAGGATCGACTGACCATGTTCACAGGAATCGTCACCGACGTCGGACGCATCGCGTCGCTCGAGCCGCGCGGCGGGCTGACGCGCGCGCGCGTCCTGTGCGCCTATGACGCCGCCACGATCGCGCTTGGCGCGTCGATCGCCTGCGACGGCGTCTGCCTGACCGTCGTCGCCTCGGGCCGCGAGGACGCCGGAAGCTGGTTCGAGGTCGACGTCGGGGCCGAGACGCTCGCCCGCACGACCGCCGACGCGTGGCGCGAGGGCCAGAGCCTTAATCTTGAGCGCGCGCTCAAGATCGGCGACGAGCTTGGCGGCCATATCGTGACCGGCCATGTCGATGGTCTCGCGACGATCGAGAGCCTTGAAGATTTCGACGGGATGAAGCGCTTCCGCCTGCGCGCGCCCCATGCGCTCGCGCGGTTCGTCGCCGAAAAGGGCTCGGTCGCGCTCGACGGCACGTCGCTGACGGTCAATGGCGTCGAAGACGACGTTTTTTCGATCCTGCTCATCCCGCACACCATCGCGGCGACGGTCTGGAGAGAGCGGCGCGTCGGCGACAGGGTCAACCTCGAGGTCGATCTGATGGCGCGTTACGCCGCGCGGCTCGCCGAGGCGGCCGCCTGACGTCCGGACGGCGAACGACGCGCCTGACGCTTCAGACGCCCGCGGCTTCAGGAACGGGGCCGGCGCGGCGGCGTCGAGGCGATCAGCTTTCGAGCGCGGCCGAAACCAGCGCCTTGCAGCGCAGCAGGCGGGCGTATTCGTCGGCGTCGACCATGATCTTGTGGCCGGGCGCCGGCCGTTTTGTCTCGCAGGCCGCCTTGGCCGCGCGGAGCGCCGTCTCGAGTCTCGCCGCCCGGGCGCGCGCCCGTTCAAGCGGCATCTCCGCGCCGGCGGCGAGGCGGCGCGGCCTTTCCGCGGGCGGAGGCTGCGGCGGTTCGGAGGGCGCGAAACGCGCGCTCGTCACGCGTTCTTTCTTGCCGAAATCATATTCTATGATCATGGCGGCTCCGGTCCTTGAGGAAACGGCGCGCCGGCGCAGGGGTCACGCCCGCGCCGGAGGGTGAAGATGACGCCGAGCGCCTTGAAGCGCAAGACGTTTTTGTCGCTGCGGCGCCGTTGCGGAATTGGCCGGGGCTGGATTTTCGGTGTGCGCCGCATCGTCGAGGCATGACGTCGAGGCCATGACGCCGAGGCCTGACGTCGAAGCCATGACGGCGCCCGCGCAGGGTGCGGCGCGGGTCGGGGGACGGCGCGGCCGGTCACGCGGCCCGGACGGTCAGGCGGGGTCGGCCGGGTCCGGCGCGAGCGCCGTCGTCAGCAGCGCCGCGGCCTCCATCTCGCGCCAGCGCCGCGCGCGGGCCGCGAGCGCCTCATCGTCCTCGCCCCAGAGGCGCATCTCGTAATCCTCGTCGACATGGGCCGCGGCCCAGGCCTCCTGCGGGCTCAGCGCGCCGCGCGCCACGGCGAAGGCGAGGAGCGCCGAGCCGGTGAGGCTCGTCATCACATGGAGCGCGGCGAGCGCGAAGGCGCCGCCCGCCTGGGCGCGGCCGGCGGCGCGGGCGGCCTCGAGCAGGGCGCGCCGCGCCGGCTCCGGCTGCTCGACGAAGGTGACGCCCTCGGCGCATAAAAGCCGCGCGCCAAGCTGCTCGCGGGCAAAGACCAGCACCGGGTCCCAGAGCGCGGATTCGGCGCGGACCAGCGCGTCAGGCCCCGGCGCGCGATAGCAGACGAGGTCGGAGGCGCCATAGCGGGCGACCTCGGCCGCCGTCGCCTCCATCTCGCGGGCGACGCCGTCGATCGCCGAATTGACGATGCGGGTCAGCGGCATGGCCGCGGGGTCGATCAGGTCGCGCTGCGCGTCCCATTCCCGCGCCACGGCCTCGGCCGCCGCGCGCGTCGGCAGGACAAGTTTGTTGCGCGCCGGCGTGCGCGCCGGGCGTCCGTCGAGCAGCAGGGCGAAGCCGTCTTCGACGGGCGCCGCCGTCGCCGCCTGATAGAAGCGCTTCGGCAGGCTTTTCGCGAGGTCGCGCCGCGCAAGGGCGACAGGATCGATCTCGGCGGGCGGCGCGGCGAAATCGGCGCGATGGTCCGGCGTGGCCTTCTCGGGCGGGTCTTTCGGGCTCATGCGCCGATGAGATGCAGCAATTCGTCGAAATCCGCAACGACCGCCTCGGCGCCCGCCGCGAGCAGCGCGTCTTTCGTATGAAAGCCCCAGCCGACGCCGAGCGCGCGCGCGCCGGCCGCCTTCGCCATCAGCATGTCATAGGTCGAATCGCCGATCATCACGGTCTCATGCGGCGCGGCGCCGGTCTCGGCCATGGCTGCGAGCGTCATGTCGGGGGCGGGCTTTGAAGGGTGGCCGTCGGCGGTCTGGACCGTGGCGAACAGCGGCTCCCAGCCGGTCTGCGCGAAGAGATGCGTGACGCCGCGGCGCGCCATGCCGGTCGCGACGCCGAGCGTCGCGCCCTGCGCCTTGAGCCGCCGGAGCGCCGCGTCAGCGCCCGCGAACACGCGCGGCGCGTAGGCGGCTTCGTCGCGCATGGCGACGGCGGCCGCGCGATAGGCGGCGCAGAGCTCGGGCGTCGGGCCGTCGGGGCCGGCGAGCGCGACGAAGGCCTCGGGCAAAGAGAGGCCGACGATCGAGAGGCCGGCCTCGGGCGAGGGCGCCGGGAGGCCGAGCGCGGCGAAGGCGCGCCGCTGCGCCTCGAGGATGGCGAGGCGGCTGTCGGCGAGCGTGCCGTCGAGGTCGAAGACGGCGAGCGTCATGGCGCGCCGCCGCGGCCCGGCGCGCGCCGCGGGCGAAGTTTCGCTAAGGGATCGCTAAAAAAAATTGCCCCGCGCGCGGGGGGCGCGGCCGATGACACGGCGCGCGCGGCCGTGCGATCCTGCGGGCCTTGCGAGATCATCGCGCCGCCGCATGGAAGCCTATGAGCAAACAGGAAAAATCCCTCTTCATGACGGTCCTGATGACGCCCGACATGGCCAATTTCTCGGGCCATGTCCATGGCGGCGCCATCCTCAAGCTGCTCGATCAGGTCGCTTACGCCTGCGCGGCGCGTTACTGCAAGACCTATGTGGTGACGGTCTCGCTCGATCAGGTGATCTTCCGCGAGCCGATCAAGGTCGGCGAGCTCGTCGCCTTCAGCTCCAACGTCAATTACGTCGGCACGACCTCGCTCGAAGTCGGCGTCAAGGTGGTGGCCGAGAACATCACCACCAACACCAAGCGCCATGTGATCTCCTGCTATTTCACCATGGTCTCGCTCGGGGCGGACGGAAAGCCCGCGCGCGCGCCCGAGCTTCAGCTCGACAGCGAGACGGAGCGGCGGCTGTTCGAGGCCGGCAAGATGCGCAAAGAGATGCGCCAGGAGATCGCCGCGCGCAACAAGGCGCTGCACGTCGGCATGCCCGACCGCTGAGGCCCAGGCGGCCGGCCCGGCGCTCAGCTTGCGGCGGCGCGCGCCTCGCGCATCTGCGCCTCGCCGCCGCCGCCCTGGAGCGCCTCGTCGCCAGGCGCGGCTTCAGGCGGGGGCAGCGCGCCGGCCGAGGCGAGCCGCGCCACGGCCGCGCCGATCTCGCGCACGCTCTCGCGCAGGAGCGCGGTCTCCTCGCGCCCTGCGGCCTCATGCGCCGCGAGCCGCGCCTCCGCGTCGAGAAGGCTCCGGCGCAGCGCCATCGCCTCCGCCCGGTCGCGTTCTTCGAGGCCTTCGGCGGCATGCAGCGCGCTGAGCGCCGCCGCGCATTCAGCCTGTTTTTCGTGCAGCGCGCGGCGCAGGCGGACCAACAGATCGTCTTTGGCGGCGCCCTCGTCGGCAAGCTGCGCGAGGGAGTCGCGCAGAGCCGCCATGTCGATGGTCCTGCGTCCGATCTCGATGCGGTCGGCGGCGCGCTCGGCGCGAAGCTGCGCCGCCTTCTGCTCGAGCGCGCGGCGCTCGACGGCGAATTCGGCGCGCAGCAGATCGCGGCCGGCGACGATCTCGCGCATGGAGAGGGGCGCGGCCAGTTCGAGCCGACGCGTCACGAGGCGGACCGCGCGCGCCCAGAAGGCGGGCGCGATCGCCAGCGCGATCAGCCCGGCGGCCGCGAAGCCGAGCGCGAAAGCCATCGCCTGTTCGATCACGCCGTCCCGCCTTTGCGTCCGAGAGCGTTTAGGGAAAACAAACCTCGCTCCCGAATGCAACGCGAAAAAGGCCGAGCGGCGAAGCCGGCGCCGCCTTTCGACGCTCCGGCGCTCAAGCAAGCGGCGACGCCTCGCGAAGCTGCTCAGCTTTTCGGCGTCAGGACGCCGTCGAGCACATGCAGCACGCCGTTTTTCTGCGGCGCGTCAGAGACGATGATCGCCGCCGCCTCGCCGCGTCCGTCAATCAGTTCGAGGCGCACGCCGGCGTTGCGGACCCTGAGTTCGTCTCCGGAGAGCGTTCTGAGCTTCGCCTCGCCGCCGCCGGCGCGGACCGCGGCGAGAAGGGCCGCCGCTGGATAGCGGCCGGCGACGATGTGATAGGACGCGATCCTGCGCGCGCGCTCCGGCGTCTCGGGGTCGAAGGCGGCCGGGCCGAGCAGGCTCGCCGTGTCTTTCGGCGCTTCGAGGAACGCGCGGTCGAGCGGCGCGAACACCGTATAGGGGCCCGGTCCGGCCAGGGCGTCGGCGAGACCGCCGGTCCCGGCGAGCGCCGCGAATTTGGACAGGTCCTTGGCTTCGGCGAGATTTTCGGCGAGCGTGCGCGACCCGACCATGGCGGCGCCGCCCGCCTCGACCGAGAGCTCGAATTTTTCGGGAGGCGCGGACGCTTCGGACGCAGGCGGCGCGGAGGTTTGGGGCGCGGGCGCCTGTGGCGCGGGCGTCTGTGGCGCGGGCGTCTGTGGCGCGGCCGCAGGCCCGGCGGCCGGCGAAACGGCGGGCGGGGCCTCCTTGGGCGAAGCCGGCGCCTCCTGCGCCGCCGTCTGGCGCGGCGCGGCGCAGAAACAGAACGCCGCCGCCAGCGCGACGGTCAGGGCGAGCGCCGCGGCGCGGGCGTTTTCTCCCATCGCGTCAGCGCGCCGCGACGACGCGAGGGGCCGGCGCGCCGTCGCCGGCCGCGACCTTCGACTTCACGCCCGACGCCGCGACGGCGAAGGCGACGATGAGCAGCACGGCCGCAAGGCGCGTCGCCTGGGAGGGCGAGACGCCGGCTCCGCCGCCGGCGCGCGGGCGCGAGGACAAGGACATGAAAGACTCCGTTCGACGGGAATGGCGGCGCGAGCATGCGTCGGGGAAGTTTACATCCGATTAACCATGAATGGTCGATCCGGCGGCGCGCCCGCGTGGGCCGCCAGAGATTCGCGCCCATGCCCTGAAGCCCAAGCCCTTGAATAGGCGGTGAGGCCGCAGCCGGCGCGCCCGTATTAAGGCTTATGGGCTATGCCGTGGCGGCGTCCCCGGGCCTATGGGCTGGAGCGGGCTTGCGTTAAACCCGGCGCGGACGGCCGCGGCGCGGTTGCGGCGGCGCCGCGCTGGGCTAGGATAGGCCCGGGGCCGTAGGGCGGCACGCGAAATGCTAGCGCTTCGGCTGGATCGGCCGGGCCGCGCGCGCGTTTCGGGCGGGTCCGCGCCCGCGTCGTTCGTCTTCGGCGCGGATCAGACTTACTGGGAGCTCGACATTGGCGGACGGCGGCTATTTCGACGAAATGACCGTGATCGGAGGCGAAGTGCGCCCGGTCTACGGCAGAATCGCGCGCTGGCTCGAGGAGACGCCGATCGAGCATCTTTCCTCGCGCCGCGCCCAGGCCGAACTGCTCTTTCGCCGCATGGGCATCACCTTCGCCGTCTATGGCGAGAAGGACGCCGGCGAGCGGCTCATTCCCTTCGACATCATTCCCCGCATCATGCTGCGCTCCGAATGGACGCGTCTCGAAACGGGCTTGCTGCAGCGCGTCAAGGCGCTGAACGCCTTCTTGCAGGACGTCTATGGCGCGCAGGAGATCCTGAAAGCCGGCAAGGTGCCGAAGGACCTCGTGCTCGGCAACCCCGAGTTCCGCAAGGAGATGGTCGGCAAGAAGGTTCCGCACGACATTTACGTGCAGATCGCCGGCATTGACGTGGTGCGCACCGGCGAGGAGGACTTCTACGTCCTCGAAGACAATGTGCGGACCCCGTCGGGCGTCTCCTACATGCTGGAGAACCGCGAGGTGATGATGCGGCTGATGCCCGACCTGTTCGCGGAGCATCGCGTCGCCCCGGTCGAGAACTATCCCGACGTGCTGCTCGCGGCGCTGCGCTCGGTCGCGCCCGACAGCGCCGGCTCGCAGCCCACCGTGGCGCTGCTGACGCCGGGGCGGTTCAATTCAGCCTATTACGAGCACTCCTTCCTCGCCGACAAGCTCGGCGTCGAGCTGGTCGAGGGCCGCGACCTGTTCGTCGAAGCCGACAAGCTCTACATGCGCACGACGCAGGGGCCGAAGCAGATCGACGTGCTCTATCGCCGCATCGACGACAATTTCCTCGATCCCGAGGTGTTCAACCCCGATTCGGTGCTCGGCGTGCCGGGCCTGATGCGCGCCTATCACGCGGGCTCGGTGACGCTGGCCAACGCCGTCGGCACCGGCGTCGCCGACGACAAGGCGATCTACACCTACATGCCGGAGATCGTCGAATTCTACCTCGGCGAGACGGCGATCCTGAAGAACGTGCCGACCTGGCGCTGCCGCGAGCCGGACGCGCTGCGCCATGTGCTCGATCATCTGCCCGAGCTGGTCGTCAAGGAGGTCAACGGCTCCGGCGGCTACGGCATGCTGGTCGGCCCGCGCGCGACCAAGGCGCAGATCGAGGCCTTCGCCGTCAAGCTCGCCAAGGACCCGAACAATTTCATCGCCCAGCCGACGCTGGCGCTGTCGACGACGCCGACCTTCTTCGACACCGGCGTCGCGCCGCGCCACGTCGACCTGCGCCCCTTCGTGCTGACCGGCACCAACGGCGTCAGGGTCGTGCCGGGCGGCCTCACCCGCGTCGCGCTGATCGAAAATTCGCTCGTCGTCAATTCGAGCCAGGGCGGCGGCACCAAGGACACCTGGATCGTCGACGACGCCCTGTTCGAGCCCGGCCGCACGTTCCAGGTCCAGTCGCAATCGCAGGGGTTTGGGGCGCAGAGCCAGAGCCAGAGCCCGTCCTGAACGCGTCCCCCGCGGCCCGGCCGGCCGCGCCCCCGCCCTGACGCCGCCGGCCCGCGCCGGCGGC